>JBBING010000030.1:0-25036 GCA_037444005.1 Chloroflexota bacterium | reverse complement strand
GGCAGCGGACCTGCCACGCCTTCGAATCCTTCCCAGCGGCCGGGCGGTAGCTCGACCGGAGCTCCGACAGCAGGCGCAGGTTCTCCCGCACGAGATGGAGCAGCGCCGCGTCTTCGGGCGCCAGGAAGGTAACCTGGCCCTGGGGCGTGTCACGCCGCTTGCGGGCCATCGGGTTCCTCCGGGCACCCGTCCGTTCGTTCGTAGAGGGTGAGGCGGAGCGGCCCGTCACCGTTCGGTCCCACAGCGAGCACGGCGTAGGCGCGCCAGCCGTGGAGCGGGCACTGAGGCTCCGGCACCTGCACCACGTATCGCGGCCCGGCGTCGGTCTGGATCAGCCGCACCAGGCGTCGCTGAGCGAGGTCCACGGCTATGCGGCCTGCCGCCGACCGCGCCGCCCGCCGGCAGATAGGCCGTTGCGGCGGTTCAGCTCGTCGGCCAGGGAGCGGACAGCCTCCGCGGCCTGCTCTGCGCTGAGAGCGTCGAGAGGCTGGCCGTAGCGTTTCTGCGCCCAGGCCAGCGCCTTGTCTTCGTCGACGCCGAGGCGCGCCGAGAGCTCCAGGACCCTGCGGCGCATCTCCTCGACCTTCGCTGGAGGAGGAGGCGCCGAGGGTCGCGGCGCCCCCTCGCCTTCGCTGAGGGCGGGCGAGGCGGCGAAGCCGTTACGACGGTCGTACAGCCGGTTGCCGAACTGGTCGCCGAAGTGCCGGAGCGCCCGCTTCATGGCGTCGGTCACCGCCCCCTTGTAGGCGGCCTCGTGGGCCTCCGGCGTGTCATGCGGCACGAAGGAACAGCCGACGTCGGCCTTGGGCGGGCAGCCCCGGTGACGGATGCCCGGAATCGGACTGCAAAACCCCGATCGCCGGTTCGAATCCAGCCGTCGCCTCCAGATTTTCAGATTCAAAAGCGGCCCGATCGGGCCGCTTTCTCGTCTTGTGACATTTGGATCCGCTGACACCCAATCTGACAGCCACCCGCATCGCGGCGGCGTAACCGCATGGACCCGGCCAGCATTCGGACGGGTGAACGTGAGCGCTTCTGTCCCGTCCCGGACTTCCCCGCAACGAGCGCTCGTCACCAGGCCAGTCACCGGGTCACAAGCGAAGGTCGACTACGGGCGCACCGGCGCGACCGGCATCGGGCCGCTCATTGCCGGCGTAAAGGCCCGCCGATGCGGCGAACGAAGGCGGCGGGAGCTGTGTGCGCCGCCTCGCGCCGTCCCGCGGGGGCTGGATGCTGCCGACTGGCCGCCGTATGCTGCGCTCCGACCGCTGGAATCGCTTGTGGAGGAATCCATGTCCGCACTCATCGATTTCGCCCGCGAATCGCTCGAGCAGCTCCACGCCTGGTGGGATGACGCCATCGCCGATCTCACGCCCGAACAGCTCCACTTTATCCCGAACGGGAAGGGCAACCACATCGGCTTCCTCGCCTGGCACGTGGTCCGCACGGAAGACAACCTCGTGCAGTTCATCTTCCGGAACCGGACGCCGACCGTCTGGCTCCAGGGCGAGTACGACCAGCGGTTCGCCCTGCATCGCACCGCTCAAGGCACGGGCATGACGCCTGAGGAGGCGGCGAAGTTGCGGCTGCCGCCCGTCGAACAGTGGATGGAGTACCAACGCAAGGTATGGCAGGCGACCATGGACTGGCTCGACGGGCTCGACGAGGCCTCGTTGGGGCAGACGGTGAGGATCATGCCGTTCGGCGACATCCCTATGGCCACGGGATTGCGGCAGGTCATCATCAATCACGGCTTCATCCATCTGGGCGAGGCGCACCACCTGCGGACGCTGCAGGGGCTCAGGACCACGCCCATCTGAAGCGGACACGCCTCGCGCCGCGCAGTCCTGATAAGCTGGAGGCGACGGTCGAAGCCGCTCGAACGGGGGTCGCCATGTCCGCGTCGTTCCACTTCTCGCCGCGTCCAAACCGCGCTCACGAAATCGGCTGGCGCCCGTGGGGCCCCGAGGCGTTCGCGGAGGCCGCGCACCGGGACGCCCCCATTCTCCTGAGCATCTCCGCCGTCTGGTGCCACTGGTGCCACGTCATGGACGAGACGTCGTATTCGGACGAGGAGGTCATCCGCCTGATCAACGAGCGGTTCGTCCCGATCCGGGTCGACAACGACGAGCGCCCCGACGTGAACGCGCGCTACAACCAGGGCGGCTGGCCCACCACGGCGTTTCTCACGCCCGACGGCGAGCTCATCGCCGGACTGACGTACGTCCCTCCCGAGCAGATGCGCCAGGCGCTGGAGCAGGTGTCGACCTACTACCGCGAGCATCGCGACGACATCGCGACCAAAGTGGGCGAGCTCCGCGAGCGGCGCCGCGCGGCTGTCGCGAGCATGGGGCCAGCTGGAGAGCTGTCGGACCAGATCGTCGAAGACGTCCTCGTGGCGGTGGCGGACCAGTACGACCCGGTCTTCGGCGGGTTCGGTGCCGAGCCCAAGTTCCCCCACGTCGACGCCATCGAGCTGCTGCTCCACATGTACGGGCGGCGCCGCGACCCCGATCTGCTGCACATGGCGCGCAAGACGCTGCAGCAGATGTGCCGCGGCGGCACGTATGACCACGTCTGGGGTGGATTCTTCCGGTACTCCACGACGCGCGACTGGTCGGTCCCCCACTTCGAGAAGATGCTGGAGGACAACGCCGGGCTCCTCCGGACGCTCCTGCGGCTGTACCGGACGACGGGCGACCCCGAGCATCGCTCCTTCGCGGAGCGTACGCTCGCGTACTTAGACGCCTGGCTCTCCGACCCGGAGACAGGAGTGTTCTACGGCAGTCAGGACGCCGACGAGGAGTTCTACCGCCTCACGGATGAAGAGCGGCGACGCCGTCCGGCGCCGTTCGTGGACCGCCGCGTCTACGCCGGCTGGTGCGCGCTGGCCGCGAGCGCGTGCCTCGACGCCTCATGGACGCTGGACCGGCCCGAGCTGGCGCACCGCGCGGAGCGGGCGCTCGACTGGATGTGGACGCATCTCTGGCAGCCCCGCCGCGGCCTCGCGCGCTCCTGGCGAGACGGCGAGCCGGGCGTGTTCGGCGTGTTCGCGGACCATGCTCTGTTCGCCGGCGCGTTGCTCGACGCACACGAGGTCACGGGGCGCCGCGATCAGCTCGACCGTGCCATCGAGGTCGTCGCCTTCATACGGGAGCGCTTCGAAGACGTCGAGCGGGGAGGATTCTGGGACATCGCGCCCGACGCCGAACGGCTCGGGCGGCTGGACCTCGCGCAGAAGCATATCGGTGAACACGCCGCCGCGGCCATCGCTCTCATGCGTCTGGGCCGCTGGCTCCGGGACGAGCGCCTCCTCGACAGCGCCACGCGAGCGCTCGCCTTCTTCGCCGGCCATCAGGAGACGCTCGGTATCTTCGCCGCGGGGTACGCCGAAGCGGTGGACCGCCTGCTGCATCCCGGCCCGGACATCGTGGTCGTCGGCGCCGGGTCCGAGGCCGAAGCTCTGCGCGCCGCCGCGCTCCGGCTCGCGGAACCAGACCGCACGGTGCAGACCCTCGACCCCCGTCGCGACGCCGATCTCCTCGAACGCGCGTCGCTGCCCGCGACGCCGTCGCCCGCCGCCTACGTCTGCTACGGCCGAGCGTGCTCTGCTCCCGTACGTGAACCCGAAGCTCTCGAAGAGGCCGTGCGGTCGCTGCGCGAGGCCACGGCGCGCGCCGCGGAGACGTTGTTCGTGACCGCCGAGTCGCCCGAGGAGACAGCGGACTGACGCTCTGGCGCTCTTCGCCCCCGGGGCCGATGCGCAGCACCGTTCGCCCTGCTACCATCGTGGGCGCATGGACCTCGGACTGCGCGACAGGGTGGCCATCGTGACGGGCTCGAGCCGCGGACTCGGCAGGGCCATCGCCCTCGGCCTCGCCGACGAGGGGTGCCACGTGGTCCTCTGCGCCCGCGGGGAAGAACGGCTGCGAGAGACGGCGGCGGAGGTTCGCTCGAAAGGCGTCGAGGCGCTCGCCGTGGTCGCCGACGTCACCAGGCCGGAGGACGTCGAGCGGTTGCTCGCCGAGACCATCGCCCGGTTCGGACGCATCGACATCCTCGTCAACAACGCCGGGGGGTCGTTCCCCGGCGACAGCGAGGAGGCCTGGGACGGGGCCTATGCAGCCAACATCGCCGCGGCCGCCCGTTGCAGCCGGGCGGTGTTGCCGCACATGCGAGAACGCGGGCGCGGGGTCATCGTGCACATCGCCTCCATCTGGGGACGCGAAGCCGGCGGTTATCTGACGTACAACGCCATGAAGGCGGCGATGATCTCGCACGCCAAGAATCTGGCGCTCCAGGAAGCGCGGTACGGCATCCGCGTCAACTCCGTCGCCCCGGGATCCATCAGCTTCGAAGGGGGCTCCTGGTGGCGGCGCCAGCAGGAAGACCCCGAGGGTATGGCGCGCTTCGTTCGCGAGAACATCGCCATGGGCCGCTTCGGCCGCGCCGACGAGGTCGCCAACGTCGTCGTCTTCCTCTGCTCCGACCGCGCGAGCTGGGTCACCGGCGCGTGCATCAACGTTGACGGCGGACAGACCAGGTCGAACATCTGATGGCCGCGGATCTGCTCGACGCCTTCGCCGCCCGTCTCGCCTTCCGGCAACTGGCCGCCCAACACGGCCGCTCGCTCTCGTCCGTGGAGGCGGCGCCCGATCGCCCGAACGTCTTCGTCGCTGAAGCCGGGGGCGCCCGGGTCGCGATGGCGGTGGCGCGACTGTGGGAGGAGGACGACGACTGGAACGCGCGCTGGACGGAGATGGCCGAGCGGATCCGGGCGAGCCTTCGGGGGCCGTATCTGCTCTGGATGCCTCCCGGGGCCGACCTGCCCTCGGAGGAGCCGGCGGCGACCGATTTCGTCCGGCGCGTCTCGGTGGCGGGCGCTCCGCTCGCGCCAGGGGCGCGGCTGGAAGTCGAGCTGCCCACCCGGGTCCGGCTCGCGAAGACGCGCGACGAAGGCGGCTACGCGTCGGTAGTTGGCGGTTTGGGGCGCTACTGGACCGCCATCACCGAGCGCGTCTCCGGCACCTTCGTCCTGGACACAACCGCTATCAAGCGGGCGCCGCTGGACGAGCGGACCCGCGACAGCATGTTCGACCGCATCGCCCAACTGGCGACCCAGATCGACACGGGGCACGCCGTCGAATTCGAACTCTGGGATTCGTGGACGCTGCAGCGCTTGGATGAGGGCGACGGTTTCGTCATCGTGGGTGCGCCTCCCTCGTTCGATCCGACGGACGGCGCCGCCATCCGTCGCCTCTTGCGGCGACGCCTCGACGAGGCGGCGCAGGCGCTCGGGTCCGTCGAGGCTGACGCGCGGGTCGTCGCGTTCGTGGCCATCGTCTACTTCGCCGAGCACGAAGGCGTGAGCAGCGCGCTGCGGTCGATCTCGCCGACCCTGTACGCGCCGTTCGACCTGCTGCTGGCGCTGGCCGATGGGGAGGTCCGCGTCGCGCTGCAGCCCAGGCCGCTTCCCTGGTCCTGACGCTCCGGGCGGCGGCAGTCGGTTTGCCCGAGGGTGCACCCGCTGTTACGATGCGCATCGGCCCGGACGCGCGGGCCATTTTCTTCGTTCGTTGAACCCGACGTCCCAATGGGGCGTCAGAGGCGGCGATGACAGAGCCCACGGGACCTCTGGGCGGCTACCGCGTGCTCGAACTGTGCGAGACGCCCGCCGGGGCGGCATGCGGCCGACTGCTCGCGCTCTACGGGGCCGACGTCATCAAGGCGGAGCGCCCCGGGCGAGGTGACCCCGTCCGGCGATGCGGGCCGTTCGCAAGCGGCGCGCCGCACCCCGAGACCGGCGCGCTGCACCTGTTCTTGAACGCAGGCAAGCGCAGCCTGACCCTCCAATGGGACACGCACACCGGCGCCCGCATCGCGCTCGCTCTCGCCGAATACGCCGACGCCATCGTGACCGACCTCACCCCTGCGTCAGCGGAGCGCCTGGGCCTCACCGCCGAGGCGTTCCTCGAGGCCAACCCTCGGGCCATCGTCACCTCCGTGACGGCGTACGGCCGGAGCGGGCCTTGGGCGAACCGCCGGTGGTCGAACCTGACCGCGTTCGCCGTCGGCGGCCAGCACTACATCACGGGCGACCCCGACCGGCCGCCGATCGCCACGGCGGGGCTGCAAGCGGAGTATCAGGCCGGACTTCACGCATTCGGCGCCACCGTCGCCGGCCTGTTCACGACGATGCGCTTCGAGATCGGGCAGGTCGTGGAAGTGGCAGCGCAAGAGGTCCAGGCGGCCGTCCTCGAAGCCTTCCTCCCCGACTACGCTTACCGGGGCGCGCTGCCCCTGACCAAGCGTCGAGGCAACCACGTCTCCGCCGTCATCGGCATCTATCCGGCGAAGGACGGCTATATCGGCATCCATTGCATGCAGAAGAACTTCCCCCAGCTCGCGAAGGCGATGAACGCCGAATGGATGCTGGAGGACGAGCGCTTCAAAGACAACCGGGCGCGCCTGAGTCACGACGACGAACTGATGGCGCAGTTCTACGCCTGGGCCGCGTCGGTAACCAAGCGCGAGGCCTATCGGACCGCGGGCGAGGCCCGCGCGCCTGTCTCGCCCGTCAACACCATCGAGGACCTGCTCGCGGACGACCACCTCGCGGCGCGGGGCTTCTTCCATGAAGTGGAGCATCCAGACGCGGGACGCATCCACTATCCCGGCCCGCCCGCGCGCATGTCCGCCACGCCGGGCTCCGTCAGGCCAGCGCCCCGTCTCGGCGCCGACACGGACGACGTCTTGCGCGACATCCTCGGCCTGTCGCCGCGCCAGATCGTCACGCTGCGCCAGCAGGGCATCGTGTGAGGGACGGCCGATGAACCCGTACCGCCTGCCGCTCACCGGTATCCGCGTGCTGGACCTCACGATGGTGTGGGCCGGACCTTCGGGCACCAGGCTGCTCGCCGACCTCGGCGCCGAAGTCATCAAGATCGAGGCGGCCCGGAGCTGGGACATGCTCCGCTCCCTGCATTTCCTGGGCTCCGACGTCGAGCGCGGATACGACCGATCGGCGTTCTTCCACCACAACAACCGGAACAAGTTCGCGTGCGCCATCGACCTCAGCCTGCCCCGAGGCCGCGAGCTTGCCCTGCGGCTGGTGGCGCTGTCCGACGTCGTGGTGGAGAACTATCGCGCGGACGTCCTCGACAACCTCGGCCTCGGGTACGAAACCCTCCGCTCGGTGAAGCCGGACATCATCCTGGTCTCGATGCCGAGCCACGGGAAGACGGGGCCCCAAACGCATCACCTCGCGTACGGAACGAATATCGAGCAACTCGCGGGCCTCGCGGCCATGACGGGCTACCCCGACCGGGGCCCGCACAAGACCGGCATCTCCTTCGGGGACCCCATGGCGGGCGCCATGGCCGCGGCGGCGACGCTGCTGGCCCTGGTCCACCGCCGCCTGACGGGTGAGGGGCAATGGATCGAGGTCGCCCAGTGGGAGAACCTCATCCACCACGTCGGCGAATTCGTCGTGGCGGCGTCGATGGGGTATCCCTCGCCCGGCCCTCGCGCCAACGACCGCCCCTGGATGGCGCCGCACGATGTCTATCCTTGCGCCGGAGAGGATTCCTGGGTCGCCATCGCGGTGGGCTCGGATGCGGAGTTCGCCGCCCTCTGCGACGTGATCGGGCGTCCCGAGCTGGCCCGGGACGAGCGCTTCGCGGACGTCGTCTCGCGCTGGAAGCACCGCCACGACCTCGACGAGCCCATCGCATCGTGGACGCGGAACCGCACTCACTACGAAGCGGCGGCGGCCCTGCAGGACGCGGGCGTAGACGCCGCGCCGGTGCTCACCATCCCGGAGCTCATGGCCGACCCGCATCTCGAGGCCAGAGGCTTCTGGGAGACCGTAGCTCACGATCCGGCCGGAATCTGGCGCATGGAGGGACCCCTGTGGCGCTTCAGCCGGACGCCCGGCCACGTGCGGCTACCCGGGCCCAACTTCGCCGAGCACAAGGACTACGTTTTCCGCACGCTGCTGGGGCTTACCGATGACGAGGTCGCCGGTTTGAGGGCCGAAGGCGTCATCGCCGACACGCCGGACCCCGCCGTCCACGCCTGACTGGCCCGCTACAGATCGACGTAGAGCGCGAGGCCGTCCAGCTTACGCGCGGCCGCCGACACCACGGCGTCGCCGGGGTCGGGGACGTCGAACCGTTCCTGCGGCATGAGAGGCCGCAGCACCGAGGGCATGCCGCCGTCGAGGATGACGACGGACGCCGCCGCCCGGCCTCGCTCGGACAGGCGCCGGGTTCGTTCGACCAGCTCCTCCGCTGCCACAGGGTAGCCCGCGACTTCGGCGTCACCGCCAATGACCTGCACGACGACCAGGCCGGGCCTGCGCTCGGCGAGGCGCCACAGGAAGGTGTCGACCTGCACCACGGCATTCCTTGGGTCCTCAGCCCCCGGCCCGTGCAGGACGTGCGTCACGACGGTGTCCGCCTGGCTCGCGTCCGCGAGCGCGGCCATGGTTCCGGAGTCGAGCAGGTCCGCGAGCCGCACCTCCGCCGAGCCCCCGAACGCCCAGAATTCGTTCGCGATGGAGTGCAGCGCGAACTCCGCCTTCGTCCCGCAGGAGAGCGACGCCAGCTCCACCGAAGCGCCGGCCTCGCCCAGCGCGACGGCGATCCGCCGGCCGTGCGGGCCCTCAGCCCCGAGAAACAACACCCGGCGTCCGGTCAGCGGCCGTTCGGTCATGGCGTGGTCGCGCGCGAAGCTTCGTCGAGCCCGAGCAGCGTCTTCACCCGCTCCCGCACCGGAGGCAGCAGGCGCTTGTCCGCGCAGATGTCCTGAACGAACGCTAGGTCATACGGATGCGATGTGAAGTGCTCGGCGATGGCCTGCGAGCGATCGTACCGCCCGATGATGAGGTTGGCCACGAGCTGCCACTCGAGCGGCACGCAGGGCACAGGCACGCCATCCACCTTCACCATCCGCACCTTCTCGCTCCAGCGGGTGAAGTGCTCCGTCGTGTCGATCACTCCGCCGATGCCGCGGATCACGAGGTCGCCCATGACCTCGACCCGCACGCCATCGATGTCGAAGATGCCGAAGTGACTGGCGTAGTTCTCGGTCTCGCCGTAGCGAACGGGACTGCGCATGTAATCGATGAGACAGCCAGAGATCAGATACGCCCCCGGGATCGACGTCGCGATGTCGATGTCGGGCGGTTCGACCGGCAGGCCCTGGAGGTTCGACGCCGTGCTGCCGATGAGCGCCCAGGGCTGCTGATGCATGAAGAGCGCCGGGACGATCCGGCGGATCACCGTCCTGAGGGTACGCTCGTGCGCTTCGCTCACGGCGACCATCTTACCCGATCGGCTGGCGCGCTCGCCCCAATCGTGGCGCCCGGCTAGGCGTACACGAGGTCCCAGTTGAGCATCGCCCTCGCGATCACGAGGCGCTGGATCTGGCTGGTGCCCTCCACAATCATGAGCTGCCGGGCGTCCCGGTAGTGCCGCTCGAGCGGATGGTCCATCATGTAGCCCTGCGCGCCCAGGATCTGGATGGCGTCCGACACGACCTTCTGCGCCATTTCCGTCGCGAACACTTTCGCCATAGACAGGAAGTGAGCGTGCTCGCGACCGTACAGCCCCTGGTCGACCCGCCACGCGCCCTGGTACACGAGGAGACGCGCCGCCTCGATCTGAATCGCCATGTCGGCGAGCATGAACTGAATGGCCTGCAGTTCCGCGATGGGCCGGCCGAACGCCTCGCGTTGACGCGCGTATTCGAGGGCGTACGCGAGCGCGCCCTCGGCCACGCCGACGCCCCGGGCCCCCACCACCGGACGCAGCGTGTTCAATGTGAGCATCGCGTGGTTGAACCCGTGCCCTTCTTCGAGCCCGATGAGGTGCTCCCGCGGCACGCGAACGTTGTCGAAGGTGAGGGCGGCCGTCGGTACCCCGCGCACCCCCATCTTCCGGTCGAGACGCGCCACCGCGAAGCCGGGGCTATCGGTCGGGACGACGAACGCAGAGATGCCTTTGGCGCCCGGCCCGCCGGTGCGCGCGAACACCGTCACGAAGTCCGCCACTGACCCGCCGGAGATGAACACCTTCTCCCCGGTGATGAGATAATCATCCCCATCCCGCACCGCCTTCGTTTCGAGCGCTGCGGCGTCCGAACCGTGGTTCGGCTCCGTGAGGCAGAAGGCCGACTTCATCTCTCCCGTCGCGACGGGCGTGATCCATCGGCGCTTCTGCTCCTCCGTGCCGCCGATGAGGATGGGATGCGTGGGCAGCGACGAGAGCAGAAGGATCAGACCCGACGCGTTGCAGTACTTCGAGACCTCCTCCACAGCGAGCGCCAGCGCCAGGACGCCGGCGCCGGACCCGCCGTACTCAGGCGGAAGCGTCAGCCCGAGGAGCCCGACCTCCTTGAAGGCCGCGAAGATGTCGTGGGGGTACTCCCCCGTCTCGTCCAGCTCGGCGGCGCGCGGCGCCACGACCTCTCGCGCGACACGCCGCGCCGTGTCGCGGATGAGCTTGTGCTGCTCCGACAGTTCGAAGTCCATGTGCTCGCTCCAGGGAACGGCCCTCCGGGGGCTCGCGATCTCGGCGACACGATTATGACACGGACTGGCGTGGGGCACACCGCGCGGTCAGTCCACCAGCGCGAGCGCGACGCCGAAGTAAATGAGGATCGAGAGCAGGTCCTGCACCACCGTGGCCAGAGGGCCGCTGCCGAACGCCGGGTCGGTCCCAAGCCTCTGGAACGCCCACGGCAGCGCCATCGCGACGACCGTGGCGACCGAGCATGCGGCGAGCAGCGCCACGGACACGGCGAGCGCCACGTCGCCCTGGCCCCAGCGGAGCAGTCCGAAGGGCAAGAACGTCAGCCCCAGAGCAAGCCCCACCAGTAGGCCCGTGGCCACCTCACGGCGGATGACCGCGCCGATGGGTACCCCGACCGAGAGCCCGCGAATCACCAGGGCCTCCGTCTGCGTCCCTACGGCGTCGGCCAGATACACGACGCCCGGCACGAAGAACGCCAGCGTCACGTTCCGCCGGAGCTGCTCCTCGAAGGAACCGACGATCTCGGCCGAGAGGAGGGCGCCGATGAACCCGACGAGCAGCCACGGAATCCGGTGCCAGAACCGGCGCTCGACAGGCTCGAGCGTCGCGGTGCGCGCCGCGGACGTGTCCTGCATGAAGCCGCCGAGGCGCGCGAGGTCCTCCTGATGCTCCTGCAGCAGCACCATGAGGAGCCGCTGCGGCGGGATGAACCCGACGAAGGCGCCGGCTTCGTCCACCACCGCGAGACTGCTCTCTCCCCGCTGTACAGCCTTCCAGGCGGCGATCTCCTGGTCGACGCCCGGCGCGACCACCGGCGGGTCCGGGTCCATGAGATCCCGAGCGAGCGCGTCGCCGGGCCCCGCGAGCAGCCGCTCGATACTGAGCACGCCCACGAGCCGGCCCTCGTCGCAAATCGCCACGTCCGTCGCGGTCTCGAACCGCCGGTTCTCGAGCGAGCGCCGGACGTCGGCGATGGTCGCATCGGGACGGGCGACCGGCACGTCACGGCTGACATGCTCGGCCGCGGTCTCGAACGCGAGCGGTCTGGATGGCGCGTAGGTGGCGGTCATGGCCGTCGTCCCCCTTCGAGGGGGATTGTACGACGGCCGGCGGGTCAGGCGGTGATGCGCTCCTCGAGCTGCCGTAGCCGCGCGCTCACCGCCTCCAGCATCTCAATCGCCAGGTCGGGATTCGCGCGCAGCTCCGCCACGAAGTCCCAACGGGACAGGGCGAGGCACGCGGTGTCTTCGAGAGCGCGGACTGTAGCCACACGCGGGTGATTGTCCAGCAGCGCCATCTCGCCGAAGAACTCTCCGGCGCCCAGCGTGTTGAGCCGCGAGCCGCCCTTGAGGATCTCGACCTTCCCCTGCGTGATGAGAAAGAAGCCGGCGCCCCGGTCCCCCTCTCGTACGATATCTTCGCCCGCCTTGTACTCGCGGGCCACGGCGATCCGTTCGAGCCGCTGCAGGGTCTTACGGGGCAGACGCTTAAACAGGGGCACCCGGGCCAGTAAGTCGAGTGTCGCCGACATGGTGGGCTCCTTCCGGGGGCGGGGAACGCCGAACGTGGCGCATTGTAGGCGCCGCGCGCCACGCCTTTCAACCATCGTGCGGCGCGCGATAACGTCTGTGAGACCGGGCGCGTCAGTCCACGCCGAGGATCAGCGTGCCCGTCGCGGAGAGGGTGCCGCCTGTGCCGTTCACGAGCGCGATGCGCGCGCCGGGCACCTGCCGCTCCCCGCACTCGCCCCGGAGCTGGCGCACCGCCTCGATGATGAGGAACACCCCGTACATGCCCGGATGCGTGTACGAGAGGCCCCCTCCGTTAGTGTTCATCGGGAAGTCGCCACCGGGCGCGGTCCGCCCGCCCGAGAGGAAGGGGCCGCCCTCGCCGGGCTTGCAGAAGCCCAGCGCCTCGATCGTCACCAGCGCCGTGTATGTGAACGAGTCGTACACCTCGACGACGTCGATGTCGTCGTGCGTGACGCCCGCCATCTCCATGGCCCGCCTGCCCGACTCGCGCGCCGGCGTCGTCGTGAGGTCCGGCATGCTGAGCAAGCCCGCGTGCGTCGTCGCCTCGGCCGCGCCCAACACCCACACCGGCTTCTTCGGCAGGTCCCGCGCTCGATCCTCGGCCACCACGACGACGGCGCCGCCAGCGTCCGTCACGAGGCAGCAGTCGTACAGGTGGAACGGGTACGCGATCCAGCGAGATGACAGCACGTCGTCGACGGTAAGCGGCTCGCGCATGAACGCCTTGGGATTGAGCTGGGCCCACTTCCGCGTCGAGACGGCGATCTCGGCGAGCTGTTCGTGAGTCGTGCCGTACTGGCGCATGTGACGCATGCACGCCATCGCGTAGGCCGACGGCGCGGGCCCGATGCCGAACGGAAGCTCGAACTGCCCGAAGATCGACGACGGGTCGCCGAACGCCATCCGTCCCGTCGGAATCCGCATGCGACGCCGCGAGTAACCGTTCTCCCCGTGGGTGATGAGCGCGACATCGCACAGCCCGGCGTTGATGGCCGCGGCCGCGTGCCCGACGTGGAGAACAAACGACGAACCGCCGGTCATCGTGCCGTCCATGTACCGCGGCTGGATGCCGAGGTACTCGCACATCTCGACCACGGCCATGCCGCCGATGCCGGCCGTGAAGAGACCGTCGACCTCGGATTTGTCGATGCCCGCGTCGCGGAGGGCGTTCCGGGCCGCCTCCGCGTGCAGCATCATCGGCGTCTTCCCCTCGCAGATGCCGATCTCGTCGGATTCGTCTACCCCGACGATGGCCACACGCTTCTGATACCCCACGGTGCGCTCCTGTCTTCGTCTCGAACGCCGCTAGACGGCCGGCCGGAAGAGGGGCAGCGTGATCTGGTCCGTCACATCGCGGAAGACCACTTCGACCGGCATGTCGCAGCGGATGCGTTTCGGGTCCGGCTCGACGTCCACCAGGTTGGTCATGAGCCGAGGCCCCTCTTCGAGCTGGACCAGCGCCGTGACGTACGGCGGCTCGAACCCCGGGGCCATGGGCCGGTACTGGATGGCGTAGGTGTACAGCGTGCCCCGTCCGCTGCACCGCCGCCACTCGATCTCCCACGAGAAGCACCGCGGGCAGAACCGGCGCGGGTAGAAGAAGAACGCCTGGCAGCGGAGGCAGTACGGGAGCTGCAATTCGTGGCGCTTGCAGGCGTCCCAGAAGGGCTGCGTCTCGGGCGTGGGGAATGGCAGCGGGCGTTGATACTCGGCCATCGTCGTCCTCGTGTCCGGCGGATGAAAGGCCTGCGCCAAAAAGAGGCCGCCTCGTCGGCCGGAGGCGGACCGTCGCTCGCGTGAGCTGCGAGCGCGCCCATCCTATGACGTGAACGTAAGGTGCGTCAACGGGACCTCGCGGCGGTTGTCCGTACCCACCCCCTGTGCTATGATTGCGGCCACATACGCGACGAAATTCACAAACGGTGGCGGCACTTGCTCGAAGAGTTCGGACGCGCCGGCTTTCTCCTGCTCTTCGCGTTCGCCTTTCCCCTGATTCCCATCGGCGCCTCCTTCGCCCTCGGTATCCTGCGCATCAGGCCGCGCAAGCCTGACCCCGTCAAGGACGACATCTACGAGTGCGGCGTCGAAACGGAGGGCACGGCCTGGGTGCAGTTCAACGCCCGGTACTATGTCTTCGCGCTTCTGTTCGTCGTGTTCGACATCGAAACCATCTTCCTGTACCCGTGGGCGGTGAGCCTGCGGCAGGTGAAGCTGTTCGGCTTCGTCGAGGCGATGATCTTCATCGCCATCCTCCTCGTCGGCTATCTGTACGCCTGGCGCAAGCGCGCCCTGGAGTGGCGGTACTGATGACCCGCAGGCTCTCGGGCTTCGAGGTCGCCGAACGCATCCGCAGCCGCTTTCCCGACGCGGTGGTCGAGGAGACCGCCGACTGGGTGGTGCTGCGCCCCGACCAGCTCGTGGACGTGATGCGGTTCGTCAGGGACGATGAGGAGCTCGACGCCAAGTTCCTGAACATGCTCTGCGGGGTGGACCGACTCGACGACTTCGAGGTCGTCTACCACGTGTCGTCGCTCACGAAGAACCACACTTTCGCCCTCAAGGTGCGGGCGGATCACGACCAGCCGTCGGTCCCGAGCGTCGTGCCGGTGTGGCTCGGCGCGCACCTGCAGGAGCGCGAGGTGTACGACCTCATGGGCATCCGCTTCGAGGGGCATCCGTCGCTGAAGCGGCTGTTCTTGTGGGAAGGCTTTCCCGGACATCCGCTGCGGAAGGATTTCGTGCGCTTGCCCGGCGGCGAAAAGCCGGGCCTCGCCCGCTTCCCGAAGGAGCTTCCGGGACGGACGGGGAACGAATTCCGGCCGGAGCGCGGCGGCCCCGCGCACGACGCGCCCGGCGACGAGCCGTACATGAAGGACTGACATGCCGTTCAAGACGGAACCGTACGTCGTCAACATCGGCCCGCAGCACCCGAGCACCCACGGCGTGTTCCGGATGCGCGTCACCATGGACGGCGAGACCATCACCGACGCCGAGATGATCGTCGGGTACCTCCACCGCAGCATGGAGAAGCTCGCCGAGGAGCGCACGTACACCCAGAACATCCCGTTCACCGACCGGATGGACTATCTGGCCGCGATGACGGGCAACCTGGGCTACTGCCTGGCCGTCGAGAAGCTTGCGGGCATCGTGGTGCCGGAGCGGGCGACCGTCCTGCGGGTCATCTTCGCCGAGCTGCAGCGCATCGCCAGCCACTGCATGGCCAACGGCGTGTTCATCAACGACTGCGGCGCGTGGCAGACGCCGCTCATGTATATGTTCCGAGAGCGCGAGAAGATCCTCGACCTGTTCGAGATGACGTGCGGCGCCCGCCTCACGACGAACTACATGCGTATCGGCGGCGTCGCCTTCGACATCCCCGACGAATTCCTGCCCCGGCTGCGCGCCCTGGTCGACGAGCTCCCGGAACGCATCGCCGAGTATGAGGAGCTCCTGCTCGACAACGAGATCCTCCTGCTGCGCGGCCGGGACGTGGGCGTCATCTCGAAGGAGCTCGCCGTCAACGCCTCCCTCAGCGGGCCGGTGCTCCGCTCGACGGGCATCGCGTGGGACGTGCGGAAGGGCGACCCGTACTGCGGGTACGAGACGTACGATTTCGAGATCCCCGTCGGCCACAACGGCGACGCCTACGACCGGTTCGTGGTGCGCATGGAGGAGATGAAGCAGAGCGTGCGCATCATCCGGCAGGCCGTGGAGCGCCTCCCCGACGGACCCTACAAGGCCGACGTTCCGCTGGCCCTGCGTCCGCCTCCCGGTGAGGTGTACAGCCGTATCGAGTCGCCCAAGGGCGAGCTCGGATTCTATCTGGTGAGCGACGGCGGGTCGGCGCCGTGGCGCTTCCACGTGCGCTCACCCTCGCTCATCAACCTGAGCGCCTTGCGCGAGATGGTCGTCGGGCTCGGAATCGCCGACGCCATCGTCGCGTTCGGCAGCATCGACATCAACGTGGGGGAGCTCGACCGATGACGCTGCTCGGCCAGTGGTACGACCTCCGCGATCTGTCCGAGCTCGTGGCCGGGCTCACCGGATGGCTCCGCGACACGTTCGGCGTGGGCGACGAGGTCGTCTACGTCGTCTCGGCGCTCCTGGGAGCGGCCGGGATCATGGGATTCATCGGCGTCACCGCCATCATCAACATCTGGATCGAGCGCAGGCTGGTGGGCCGCATGCAGAACCGCATCGGCCCGAACCGCGTCGGGCCCTTCGGCCTGCTCCAGCCGGTCGCCGACGCAATCAAGCTCATCCAGAAAGAAGCGCTCATGCCCCGCGTGGCCGACCCCGTCGTGTTTACGCTGGCCCCGATTCTCGTGTTCGTACCCGCTATCCTCGCGTGGGCGGTTCTCCCCTGGGGCGAACGAATGACGCTAGCGAGCCTGGACGCGGGCGTGCTGTTCTTCGTGGCCATGGGGACCGTGGCCGTGCTGGCGGTGTTCATGGCAGGCTGGTCCTCGAACAACAAGTTCTCCCTGCTCGGGGCGATGCGGGTCATCCCCATGCTCCTGAGCTACGAAATCCCCATCGTCCTCGCGTTCCTCGGCCCCGTCCTGCTCGCCGGCACGATGAACCCGTCCGGCATCGCCCAGTGGCAGGCCGACTACCACGTGTGGATCATCTTCCTTCAGCCGCTGACCTTCCTGATCTACTTCATCTCGGCCTCCGCAGAGCTGAACCGTACGCCGGCCGATATCGCTGAGGCCGAGTCCGAGATTCTCGCCGGGTACCACACCGAGTACTCCGGGATGAAGTTCGGGCTCTTCTACGCGGTCGAGCTCGTGAACGCCCTGCTCGTCTCGGCGCTGGCCGCATCGATGTGGTACGGCGGCTGGTATCTGTTCGAGATCGACCGCGTCGTCCCGGGCTGGCTGATCTTCATCGGTAAGACCTACGCCCTGTACTTCCTGCTCATCTGGACGCGCGGTACGCTTCCACGGCTGCGCATCGACCAGCTCGTGGCGCTGTCGTGGAAGTTCATGACGCCGCTCGCGCTGTTGAACGTGGTGCTCGTCTCCGCCGAGGTCGTCATCTGGGCGGAGACGGAGGCGAGCGCAGGCGTGATCCTCCCGCTGTCGGCAGTCGTCAACGCCGCGCTGTCGGGCGTCTTGCTCGTGGCGTGGCTTCGGTTCATGCTCGGCAGAGTGGAACGCCTCCCGCGGCGGCCGCGGCTGTATCGAGAGATCGCCGTGCCGCCCATCGCCGCTCCCGAGCAGCTACCCGCCCGGCCCTGACCGTGCCCGCCGGGCGACGGAGGACGACAGAAGAACGATGATCGAGGAGACCGGGATCGTCATCGCCTTCTGGGTGCTTGCGGCCACCACGATCGTCAACGCGCTCATGGTGGTCGCGGTGCGCAACCTGCTGCACGCGGTCCTCTTCCTCGTCCTCACGTTCGTCGGACTCGCCGGGCTGTTCATCACGCTCTCGGCCGACTTCGTGGCCGCGGTGCAGATCCTGGTCTATGCCGGCGCGGTGGCGGTCCTCATGGTGTTCGCCATCATGCTCACGCCCCGAGCCGCGCGCGACAACGCCGACAACGAGTTCAGCCTGCCTGCGCTCGTGCTGGCCGGCTTGATGACGGCCGTCGCCACCTTCGTGGCCATCGACGCCGACTGGCGTACGGAGGCGCCTGCCGACATCGCGGGGACGGCGGCGTCCATCGGCGACGCTCTGCTCGACCCCTTCGTCTTGCCGTTCGAGATCGCGTCCGTGGTGCTGGTCGCGGCTATGATCGGCGCCATCGTGCTCGTGCGAGAGGAGCCATAGCGCAATGGAGATCGGGCTCGAGCACTATCTGGTCGTCGGCGCGCTGTTGTTCGGCGTCGGACTCTACCTGGCGTTGGCGAAGCGCAACGCCGTCGGCGTGCTCATGGGCATCGAGCTGATGTTCAACGCCGTGAACCTGACGCTGGTGGCGTTCTCGCGCTTCGCCGTGTCGCCCAGGCCCATCGACGGCCAGGTGTTCGCGCTGTTCGTGATCGCCATCGCCGCCGCCGAAGCGGCAGTGGCGCTGGCGCTGGTCGTCGCCGTCTACCGCTTCCGGGAGACGATCGACCTGACGAAGGTCAACCTGCTGCGCTGGTAAAGGGAAGGAGCGACCGAGCGCGTATGTGGGCCAAGTTCATGGAAGTCTCCAACGCCTACGTCGCCGAGACGTGGAAGGAGCTGCTCGAGACGGAGGCGATCTCGGTGCGCGTGATTCCGCCGCTCCGGGGCGCGCCCGCGCTGCGCAAGCGTGAGCTCTGGGTTCCCGACAGCAAGACCCATGTGGCCGCCGAAGTGCTGAGGAAGGTGTAAGTGAGCGAGTTTCCCGAAGGAGCGGCCTGGGCCATCTTCCTCCTGCCGGTGGCGTCGCTCGCCACCATCGCCCTCTTCACCCGAACCCGCCCGAAGTGGAGCGGTTACGTCGGCATCGCAGCGGTCGGCGGCGCCTTCATCCTGTCCTTCTTCGCCCTCAGCGCCGTCGTCGACCACGATGGCCATCCGCTGCCCTACACATCCCACGAGTGGGTCACGCTCCGCTCCTTCGGGGTCGACCTCACTATCCGCCTCGGGCTGCGCCTCGACGGGCTCACCGCCGTGATGCTCATCGTGGTGACGTCCGTATCGCTTCTGGTGCAGGTCTACTCCCAGGGCTACATGGAGCACGATCCCGGGTACACGCGCTACTTCGCGTACCTGTCGCTCTTCACCGCGTCGATGCTCGGGCTCGTGCTCGTCGACAGCGTGCTGTTCATCTACGTGTTCTGGGAGCTCGTGGGGCTCTCCTCCTACCTGCTCATCGGCTTCTGGTTCCACAGGCAGTCCGCGGCGGACGCGGCGAAGAAGGCGTTCCTCGTCACCCGGCTGGGCGACCTCGGCTTCCTGCTGGCGGTGCTGCTCATCTGGGTGAAGGCCGGCACCTTCGACATCGCCGAGATCCACGAGCTGGCGGTCGCGGGCGCGCTCAGCGCCAACGTCCTCACGCTATTCGCGCTGGGGCTGTTCGCGGGCGCCGTCGGCAAGTCGGCTCAGTTCCCACTGCACGTGTGGCTCCCCGACGCCATGGAGGGCCCGACGCCGGTGTCTGCCCTCATCCACGCCGCGACGATGGTGGCCGCGGGCGTGTATCTCGTGGCCCGCTTCTTCCCCGTATACCACGTCTCCGAAGACGCCATGACGGCCGTCGCCATCGTCGGCTCCATCACGGCGGTGTTGGCCGCGACCATCGGCCTCGTGGTGACGGACATCAAGCGGGTGATGGCGTACTCCACGATCAGCCAGCTCGGGTACATGATGCTCTCCCTCGGGGTCGGCGGATACGTTGCCGCCATCTTCCATCTGTTTACGCACGCCTTCTTCAAGGCGTTGCTCTTCCTGGGGGCCGGCAGCGTCAACCACGCCACGAACACATTCGACATGCGGAAGATGGGCGGCCTCGCCCGGGCGATGCCCGTGACCTACGCCACGCTTATGGTCGCGTCGCTGAGCCTGGTGGGCGTGTTCCCCTTCGCCGGGTTCTGGTCGAAGGACGAGATCCTGACCGACGCCTGGCATGACGAGAAGGCGGTGTTCTTCGCCGCGCTCGCGGTCGTCTTTCTGACGGCGGTCTACACGTTCCGGATGATGTTCATGACCTTCCACGGGGAATATCGCGGCGGCGAGCCCGCGGAGCCGGGCCACGACGGCGGACATAGCCAACCTGCCGAACCCGGGCTCACGATGCTGCTGCCGCTCATCGCGCTCGCGGTGCCCGCGTTCGCCGCGGGGTTCGCCAACGCGCCGGGCGCCAGGGCCATCGAATTCCTGCTGGAGGGCGCCCTCCCCGAAGGCATCGAACTGCACGCGGCTGAGTTCAATTTCGGCGTCGCCGCTTCGTCGACCGCCCTTGCGGTCGCCGGCATCGGCGTCGCGTGGGCCATCTACGCCGCGCGTATCGTGTCCGCCGAATCCATCCGCGCCGCGCTCGCGCCCGTGCACGCGGTCATCGAGCGCAAGTACTACCTCGACGACCTCTACGAGCGTGTCATCGTGGCCAGGGGCGTCTACGGGACCATCGCCCGGGCGCTGGCGACGTTCGACGAGCGGGTGGTCGACGGCGCGTTGAACGGCGTCGCAACGCTGGCGCGCTCGTTCGGTTCGGGGGTGCGGCAGTTACAGACGGGACAGATGCAGGCGTACGGGGTCATCGCCCTGGTGGGCCTGCTCATCGGCGTCGCCGTGATGCTGGCGACGACTGGATAGACGGAGGGGGAAGCGCTGCTCACGTTCCTGGTCTTCTTCCCGGCGCTGGGCGCGCTCGCCATCGCCACGCTCCCGAAGGAGAGCAACGGCGCGCCGCGGCTGTTCGCCGCCGGCGTCACCGGAACGGTTCTCGTGGTGGCGGGCGTGCTTTTCGGGCTCTACGACCGCGGCAGCGCCGAGGTGTTCCAGTTCGTCGAGCGCTTCACCTGGATCGACGCCGGCGACGCCGGCTTCGAGGTGCAGTACCTCCTCGGCGTCGACGGCCTGAGCGCCATGCTCGTTCTGCTCACGGCCTTCCTCTTCGTCGTCGCCGTGCTCGTCTCCTGGAACATCGAGCTGCGCCCGCGTGAGTACTTCATGTGGCTGCTGGTGCTCGAGACCGGAGTCATGGGCGTGTTCACGTCGCTCGACCTCATCCTGTTCTTCCTGTTCTGGGAGGTCGAACTCGTGCCCATGTACTTCCTCATTTCCATCTGGGGAAGCGGCCGCAAGGAGTACTCGGCGATGAAGTTCGTACTGTATACCATCGCCGGCTCCGCGCTGATGCTGGCGGGCATCCTGGCGCTGGGCTTCTCGGCCGAGCCGCGCACCTTCGACATGGTCGCCCTGCGGGGGGCCGACATCGGCGCGTCCCTCGTGCCACTGTGGGCCATCTTCTTCCTGTTGCTGGCGGGTTTCGCCGTGAAGCTCCCCGTCGTGCCGTTGCACACGTGGCTCCCCGACGCCCACACCGACGCGCCCACCGCGGTCTCCGTCATCCTCGCGGGGGTATTGCTCAAGATGGGCGGCTACGGCATCATCCGCATCCCGGTGTCGATCCTCCCCGACACCGCGAAAGACTACGCCGCCCTGCTGGCGGGATTCGCGGCCGCCAGCATCATCTACGGCGCGCTGGTGACGCTGCGCCAGACAGACCTCAAGCGGCTCATCGCGTACTCCAGCGTGAGCCACATGGGCTACGTGCTCCTCGGAATCGCGGCCGTGGGTGGAGGTGCGGCGCAGGTCGGGCTCACGGGCGCTGCCCTGCAGATGTTCACCCACGGCGTCATTACGGGCCTGCTGTTCGTCATGGTGGGCCTGCTGTATGACCGCACCCACACGCGCGCCATCGCCGAGATGCGAGGGATGGCGCACCACGCGCCCGTGATCGCGACCGTCATGGTGATCGCGTCGCTGGCGTCGCTGGGCTTGCCGGCGATGGCGGGATTTTGGGCAGAGCTGTTGGTGTTCCTCGGCGCCGCCGAGAAGTTCACCCTGCCCGCCATCCTCGCGGTCTTCGGCATCCTGCTCAGCGCGGGCTATCTCCTCTGGATGGTCCAGCGCGTCTTCTTCGGCGAGGCCGATGAGCGCTGGCGCGGTTTGGGTGACGCCACACGATGGTGGGAGCAGCTCGCGATGGGCTCGCTCGTCGCCGTTATCGTCGCCGTGGGGATTTACCCCGCGCGGCTCATCGACGTCATCAACGTCGGCCTGATCCCGATTCTCACGCGCGTCAGCGGAGGGGGCTAGCGGACAGACGGATGCTGCAGGACCTCGACCGGCTCGGACCCGAACTGATCCTGATGGTGGCGGCTGGCCTCCTGTTCGCCGTCGACGCCCTGTTGCCCGAGGAGCGCCGGGTGCGCCTGGGATACGGAGCGCTCGCGGGGCTCGCGGCGGCGGCCGTCTGGGCCGTCACGCTCGTCGCCCGCGACCGGCAGGCGGCCTTCTTCGACGGCACGATGTCGCTCGACCACTTCAGCCTGTTCTTCATCTTTCTCCTGCTGGGCGCCGCCGCGCTCGTCGTCACCGCCTCGCTCGATTACGTGGACCGCTTCGGACGCCACGAGGGCGAATTCTACGGTTTTCTTCTGATCGCCACGTCCGGGGCCATGCTGCTCGCGGGGTCGCGCGACCTCATCGCCATCTTCGTCGCCCTCGAGCTCACGTCCATCTCGCAGTACGTGCTCGCAGGGCTCTTGCGGACCGACCGCGCCAGCGAAGCCGGACTGAAGTACCTGCTGCTCGGGGCCGTGGCCACGGCCGTGATCCTGTACGGGATGGCGTTCCTCTTCGGCATGTCGGGCACGACGAAGCTCATTGCGCCGGAGGGCAAGCCGAGCATCCTCGCCACCGTGGCCGAGGGAGACGCAGGCCTGCGGAGCGCCCTCATCGTCGCGACCGTGCTCCTGGCCGCCGGCTTCGGCTTCAAGATGGCCACGATCCCGTTCCAGATGTGGGTGCCCGACGTCTACCAGGGCGCCGCCACGCCCGTCGCCGCGTTCCTCTCCGTCTCCTCGAAGGCGGCGGCGTTCGCCGTCGTCCTGCGGGTGTTCTACGAGGGTCTGAACGACACGTTCGTCAGCCACGATTGGTCGATGCTGTTCGCCGTGCTCGCCGCCGTGACCATGACCGTCGGCAACACGGCGGCGCTGTTGCAGCGGAACGTCAAGCGCCTGCTCGGCTACAGCTCCGTGGCGCAGGCGGGAAACCTCATGGTAGGGCTCGCGGCCGTGACCGCGTCCGGGGAGACGTCGCTGGGCGCGGCGGGCGTGTCGTTCTTCCTGGCGACGTACGTCTTCACCAACCTTGGCGCCTTCTTCGCGGTGCAGGCCATCTCCGACCGCATCGGGAGCGAGGAGATCGCCGACTACGGGGGCATGGCCCGGCGCGCGCCGTGGCTGGCCGCCTCCCTCGCGTTCTGCCTCGTGTCGCTCACCGGCCTCCCGCCGACCGCGGGCTTCGTCGCGAAGGTGTACATCTTCAACGCGGCGGCCCAGAGCGACCTCCTGTGGCTGGTCATCGTCGGCACGTTGAACGGCGTCGTCTCCGCCTTCTACTACTTGCGGCTCGCCGCCACCATGTACACGGCGGAGCCTGCGACCGAGGAGGCCGTGCCGGCAGCCCGAGCCCTGCAGGCCGCCCTCGCCATCACGGTGGCGGGCGTGTTCGTGATCGGCGTTGTGCCGTTCCCGCTCATCGACGCCGCCCAGCGCGCCGCCAGTGTGTTCCTCTGAGGGGCGCGACAGCCCGTCCCCGGTGCGGTACGATGCTCGGGTGGCGCGCGCATACCGCATCGCGTGGCAGACCGACCCCCGGTTCGAGGGACGCGTCGACCCGGCGCCGCTCATGGCCATCGCCATCCGCGCGCTCGAGGTCGAAGGTGCGCCCGAGGGCAGCGAACTGGGCGTGGTCCTCACTGGCGACGATATCGTCCGGGAGCTCAACGCGCGGTACCTGGGCCTCGACGAACCGACGGACGTCCTTTCATTCGGGTTGGGCGAGCCGTTTCCGGGGCAGGAGACGGAACGCCAGCTCGGTGAGGTCATCATCTCCGTCGAGACGGCGGAGCGGCAGGCCGCGGAGGCCGGCCACGACCTGAGCCGCGAACTCGCGCACCTTGTGGTGCACGGCGTGCTGCATATCCTGGGGTACGACCACGCTGAGCCCGCAGACGAACGCGCGATGCGGGCCCGCGAGGAGGCCATTCTGGGCCACGAGGCGCACTGAGCGTCTGGGACGGCCGCGCCGGGTTCCCTATAATGGCGCCGACGGCCCGCACGGACGTTCGGATAGCCGACCCCACCACGACAGGAATCGTCGATGCCTGCAGAAGTCCTCTACCGCAAATGGCGCCCTCAGCGATTCGCTGACGTCGCCGGTCAGGAGCCGATCACCCGCACGCTGCGCAACGCCGTCGCCGCGGGGAAGGTCTCCCACGCCTACCTGTTCTCCGGCCCCCGGGGCACGGGCAAGACGACCACCGCCCGCATCCTTGCCAAGGCGGTGAACTGCGAGCGCCCGGACGACGGCGAGCCGTGCGGGCAGTGCCGCTCCTGCGTCGAGTTCGCTGAGGGACGCGCCATGGACCTCATCGAGCTCGACGCCGCCAGCAACCGCGGGATCGACGAGGTGCGCGGCATCCGCGAAAAGGCGAATTACGCGCCCGCCATCGGACCGCACAAGGTGTACCTCATCGACGAGGTCCACATGCTCACGGAGCCGGCGTTCAACGCGCTCCTCAAGACGTTGGAGGAGCCGCCACCGCACGTCATCTTCGTGCTCGCCACGACCGAGCTCCAGAAAGTGCCGGCAACCATCCTCTCACGGTGCCAGCGCTTCGACTTCCGGCGGATCCCCGTCTCCGCCATGGCCGACCGGCTCGAGGAGATCTGCGCCGGGGAGGGCATCTCGTGTCCCCGCGAGGGGCTCGAAGAGATCGCGCGCCTCGCGACAGGCTCAGCGCGGGACGCCGTGAACCTCCTCGAGCAGCTCGTCGATTACCGGGGCCGCTCGCTCACCATGGACGACGTGCGCGCTGTCCTCGAGCTTTCGGGCGACGAGCGGGCCTCCGAGCTCGCCGCCCACGCGCTCCACGGGCGGCTCGCCGAGGGCCTCGAGACCATCGCCGCCGTCCGTGACGACGGCGTCGACCTCCGGCGATTCCAGCGCGACGTCGTGGCCGCGCTCCGGGAGCTGTTGCTCATCAAGAGCGGCGTCGACCGGCACAGCCGCCGTTCCGCGCCCGAGCTCGACGCCATGCGCGCTATCGTGGCCGACGTGCCCGTCGAGCGAATCGTGGCGGCGCTGCGCGCGTTCGGCGAAGCCGACCTGCGCGCCGACCCGCTCTCGCCGCTGCCGCTCGAGCTCGCCCTGGCCTGCACGATTGTCCCGCAGTCGGAGCCAGCGGTCGCGCCCGCCGCGGCGCCGGCGACGCCTGCCCCGGCGCCCGCCCGCAGGGCCGCCCCCGAAGGC
>JBBING010000029.1:0-25247 GCA_037444005.1 Chloroflexota bacterium | reverse complement strand
TCCTTCTGTTTGTTCGATTATTCGCCTCAACCATACCAGAAGGCAGGCGCTGCTTCTATCCCACCAACCAAGAACCAGTCACGCGCGCCCTTCGGTTCGGGGCGCTCGGGGCCGATAAGAGAGTGGAGGACGACGCGTGACGATGAAGCCTCTGGAGAGGCCGCCCCGGCCAGAGCCAGGACTCCGCCTCGCCGACGTGTACCGGGTGTACAGCGGGCGAGAGATCGCCGTGCTGGCCATCGGACTGCTGGCGACAGGCGCGCTGGTCGCTGCCATCGCCGGCGAGCTCTTCCAATTCCCGTGGGGCGCCCTGTCGGTGGGCCTGGCGCTCGCAGGCCTGTTCGCCGTCGCCGCTGGCATGCCGCTCATGCGCACGTGGCGCCGCCGCGGGCCCCGCGCGACCACCCCGCCCGTGGACGACCCGTTGGCGCGGCTGCCCGGTGCCGAGACGTTCACGTTCCGGGTCCGCGAAGAAGTCGCCCGGGCCTCGCGCTTCGGTGGCTCCATCGCGATCGCCCTGTTCGACGTGAACAACCTGGACGACGTCAATCGGACGTACACGCGGGCCGCGGGCGACGGCGTCCTGCGGCACATCCTCAACTCAATCGCAGCGAGCAAGCGCAGCTACGATGTGCTCGCGCGCTGGGAAGACGACGCCTTTGCGGTGCTGCTCCTCGACTGCGACGAACAGGGCGCGCGAGCGTTCATCGAGCGGGTCGAGCACGCGCTCACGAAGGAGCCGGCTCAGGTCGAGGTCCGCGGCCGCGCCATCACGATCTGGACCGGGGTGTGCGCGGGCGCCGCGGCGCTCGGACCGCGGGCGGCGAGCGCCACTCAACTCATCGCGGAGGCTCAGCTCGACCTGGAGCGCGCGCAGGCCGAACGCGAGCGACGCCGTCAGGCCTGGCTGCGGGCGTCCTGAGCCTCTCCTTGTTCTTCAGACCCCTGTTGGGGACCCGGCGACGTCTGTGACGACTCCGCGGGCTGCGAGTGGAGCAACATGGCCAGCGCCGCGGGACGGAAGGGCTCGTCGGTGAGTTGCTCCTGCACCATCCAGCCTCGGGCGAGGGTGGCGTCCAGCAGCGAGGGCGCATTCCGGCCAGGGTCAGCCGCGAGAATGGCCTGGCGAATCCGCTCCGACCGTGACGCGAGCGCCCACGCCTCGGTGAGCACGCGACGCTCCTGCAGTGTACGCGCGTCGCGACAGCGCTCGACCACGCTCGCGAAGAGCTGCTCCTTTTCGCGGAAGTGGTAGTAGAGACCCCCCTTCGAGCAGCCGATGGCCAGTGCGATGTCCTCCATGCTCGTGTCGTCGAACCCCTTGAGGGCGAACATGCCGAGCGCGGCCTGCAAGATGCGGTCCCGGAGGACGTTGGCGTCGTGACCGGCCATCGGCGCCTCCTTCCGTAAAAGAACATCGGCCGGCGCCCCCAGGTGTTGAGCCAGGCGTGGGGCAATCGAGGCCGAAACGTTCACGAAATTTCCCGACAGGGGCTTGACAAAACCAAGTGACTGGACTATAGAAGTACCGACCCGTCGGTATCCGAGGCGGGGAGAAGAGCGTGGGCCGGGACCGAACGCCCGGCAAGAAAGAGAGGGCGAGATGAAGAAGCTGCTGTGGGCGGCAGCCGGTGTGGCTGCGGCCGTGCTGTCGGGACTGGGCTTCCGCTGGTAGCAGTCTCCGAAGCAACAGAAGAAGAAGAAGGGAAGGGGCGCAGGAGCGGCCCCTTCTCTTTTGTTCTGCCTATTCTTGCTGGGCACCTCATGTCAGGCGGCATGTTCCCTGCCTCGCGTGATGCCGTCACTGACGTGCTCCCGATGTTTGGTTCGTGCCCACAGTGGGTACACCCGAAGGAAAGCCTGGACGACGACGGGATCGAACTGCGTCCCGCTGTTCTTGACGATTTCGTCCCGCGCGACCTCCGGCGGCAGCGCCCTCCGATACGGCCGGTCCGACGTCATGGCGTCGAACGTATCGGCGATGACGAAGATGCGGGCCCCCAGTGGAATCTCATCGCCCGCGAGCCCCTTCGGGTACCCCTTGCCGTCGAACCGCTCGTGGTGCGCCTCGATGATGCGGGCAGCCCCGGCCAGGAACGGGATGTCCTGCAGCATCTCGAATCCGATGCGCGGGTGCTTCTTCATCTCGACCCACTCTTCGGGCGTGAGCGGACCCGGCTTGTGGAGGATGCTGTCGGCCACGCCGATCTTGCCCACGTCGTGGAGCAGCGCGCCCCGCTGAATGTCGTTCCACTCCTGCGACCCCTCGGGAATGCCCAGCGCCCGGGCGATGTCCATGGTGTACTGCATCACGCGCAGGGAATGGCCCTTGGTCTCGCGGTCGCGGGCGTCGAGGGCGGACACCAGCGCCTCAAGCGTGCCCTCATACGTCTCCTGGAGCTTGATGGCCATCCGCGTGATCCGATCGTTGGCTCGTTCTAGCTCGCTGTTCTTTTCGCGCAATTCGGCCACGCTGCGGGTGGTCTTGCTCACGTATTGCTGAATCGCGATGTGCATCATGGCTGGGGGAGCGACGAACGCGAACAGCCCGAAGAAACCCATTTCCACATAGGCCAGCCCCAACGCGACCCCGAGGAATCCCAGAATTAGGTAGTGTGGCAGCGCCCAGAGGAACTCCTCTTTATAGATTGCCAGCAACGCCCGCCTGGCCGACAGGACGATCGCGAGGGAGATAAGCACCGTGCTGATCGCAAACGCCGCAAACGAAGCCAGAACGATGGCGGGTACCAGCGACCAGTCCAGACGAATTGGGGAGCTTACGACTGCGCGGTCAATCCAGCCGACGGCAGCGGCCACCAGAGCAAGCGCGCCGTAGTTGAACAGGTTTCGATACCACGGTTTCCTGGGCGGCCTGACGAGGTCTCCGAGGAAAGATGCCGCGGGATACGTTACCGACGCGGCGCCGGGGCCGTACAGTAACGCAACGGCGAACAACGGCACCACAGAAACCGACACCCTCGAGTCGCCGTAAATGGAAATCTCAAAATTCTGCGCGATGATAATGAACACACCCAGCGCGACGAGCCCCGCGAGGTCGTGGGCGCTCAGGGTGGGGATACCAGCGATGATTGCGGCGGCGCCCGCCGCCACCACCAGCGCGATGTACGCAGCGAGGCGCAGCGGAACGCGCTCGACCTCCGGCTCGGCGGCGTCCGCGGACGCCGGCGACGGTTCGACGACGCTCAATCGATCCAGGGAACCCCGGCGCGAATCCGGATTCGGGAACTGGTCGGCGAACGGCATACGTGCTCCGGGCGCGAACAGGCGCGCGCTTTCGATCTAAGTGTCGGCAGCGCGCGCCTTCGCCCGTAGCGACGGATGACCTCTCACGCGGCCTCTTCCATCGCGACCGCGAGGCGGCGGCGCAGCGTCGCCAGGATCCGCTTGTGGATCTGGCAGACCCGCGACTCGGATAGCCCCATCGCCTCGCCAATCTGGTGGAAGGGGCGTTGTTCGGCGTAGCGCATCAACAGGATGCGCTGGTCGCGCGGCGGCAATTGCCGGAGCGCTTCGCGCAGCAACGTCATCGACGCCTCGAACTCCGCCGCGGCCTCCGGGTTGCCCAGCTCGTCGTCGTCCGCGGGTTCGTGCACGCTGCTGCCGTCGCCGGCGCGGTCCTGGAGCGCCTGCTCCAGCGACACGAAGCGCGAGCCCGAGCTCTTCTGCAGAGTAGACAGCTCGTCGGGCGAGATGCCGAGCCGAAGCGCGAGCTCGCGATGCGTGGGCCACCGTCCGAGCTGCGCGGCGAGCTCCTGCGTCGCCTGGTCGATCTCCCGCGCCGACTTTCGCACGCTCCGCGGCAGCGGGTCGGCCTTGCGGATCGCGTCCAGCACCGCGCCTCGGATGCGGCGGATGGCAAAGCTGGCGAAGCTGGTGCCGCGCGAAGGGTCGAAGCTGTCGACGGCCTGAATCAGTCCTTCGATGCCATAGCTGATCGCGTCCTCACGGTCGAGGCCGAGCGTTCGCTGCCCGTCGCCCGACATTCGTCCGACGACGAACGTTACGAGCGGCATGTGCCGGATAATCATCTGCTCTCGGGCGGTCGTGTGAGAAGAAGCGTTGGCGTGTCGTGTGGCCATCGTCGGTCCCCCTGTACCAGCAGCGCGAGGCCGCGCCCCGCTCGTTTCCGGCGACGACGCGGCATCGCGCGCTGCTTCGGGAGGGTCGAAGGCGATGGTCCTCGAGGCCTTCGGCAGCCCGGCGGCCGTTCCGCCCAATGCGGAGTCAGGCCCGTAGCTTTGCGCCCCCACCTTTCGATGGGTTTGCCTTTGTCGTCGCCTCAGTCGTTCAACGGGCGTTCCTGCCGGCGAATCCGTGGGCCCTCACTGGCCCACCAACAGCAAAACGGACGGGGTCGTGCGCTATATCCGGTCGGAAGTGAACCTTCGGTGACTCCCTCGCCGCTCTGAACCGAGGGCGCGCCACAGCCAGCGGTCGAACCGCCGATACGTTTCCTGGATGAACGCGCCTGTCTCCCTTCGCGCCCGACGGTCTGCCCGAACACGCGAGGCGCTCCTCGACGCGGCCGCGCGCGAGATCGGACGCCGCGGCTACGCCGCCGCCACGATCGACGCCATCGCCGCGGCGGCCGGCGTCACGAAGGGGGCGTTCTACACGCACTTCGACGACAAGTCCGCACTCCTCCGCGAGGTGGTCGCGCGCTGGACCCAGGACCGCACTCGGAGGCTGGCGTCGGCGCGGACCTTCTTGCAGGCGGTGGCCGCGTTCGTCGAGTATTCCCGCGGTCCCGCAGGCGCGCCTCTGGCCGCCGAGCTCTGGCGGCGTTCGTTGTGGGATCCCCAGACACGCTGCGTCGTCAGGCGCGCGTACACCATCTGGGCTGAAGCGCTCGAGCGACTGGCGGCCGCCGAACCGGACCTGCGGGCTCGCCCGCGTGACGCCGCGCTCGCCGCGCTGGCGTTCCACGACGGCGTCGTCGCCGGCGCCTGCGCGCGAGTCCAGCCTTCGACCCCGCCGAGCCTGCTCGTCGAATCGTTGCGAGGCGGCGTCGGGTCGCGGAGAACCGCCTGACACCCGCCTTTCGCTTCCGTGGCGCTGTGCTATAGTGGCGCCGGCCCGCCCACGGCGCGCCGAAGCCCGTTTGCCATCCGAGGTGCCAGCCGTTGCGCGCGCTCATTCTCGCCCCGTTCTCGGAGCGTGTGCTCGCCCAGCTCCGCCGCCACATCGACGTCACCTACGAGAGCTGGCTCGACACCCGGCGGCTCTGGGACCCGGAGGCGTTGGGGCAACGGCTCGCCCGAGATGGCTTCGACGCCCTCGTCATCGAGGCCGATTTCGTGTTCGAAGAGACGTTCGAGGCCGCGCCGAACCTTCGCTTCGTCGGCGTTTGCCGGAACGCGCTCAATCAAGTCGACCTGGACGCCGCGGCCCGCCACGGTGTGATTGTGGTCCACGCGCCTTCCCGCAACGCCGTCGCGGCGGCGGAGCTCACGCTGGGGCTCATGTTCGCGCTGCTCCGCAGCATCCCCGCGGCCGACGCCTTCATCAGGAACGGTGACTGGCTCGATCCTGCCGAAGCCTACCGCCGGTGGCGCGGTCGCGAGCTCACGGGCAGCGTCGTCGGCGTTATCGGTCTGGGCCGCATCGGAACGGAGGTCGCGCGCCGGTGCGCCGCCCTCGGCGCTCGCGTCATCGCCAGCGATCCCTACGTGACGCCTTCGCGGGCTCAGGCCGCCGGAGCGCGCCTCGCGCCGCTCGCCTCGTTGCTCCGGCGCGCGGACATCGTGACCGTCCACGCGTCCGCTCCCGACCGTCCCATCATCGACCGCGCCGCACTGGCACGCATGAAGTCCCACGCGGTGCTGATCAACACCGGCGCCGCCGGCGCGGTCGATTACGCCGCCCTCACCGAGGCGTTGGAGGCCGGGCGCATCGCCGGCGCGGGACTCGATGTGTTCCCCGGCCACCCGCTTCCGCCCAACAGCCCTCTCGCGAAGCTGCCCAACGTCGTGCTTACGCCGCACATCGGGGGCGCGACCCAGGAGACCGTCGAGCGCCACTCCCGGATGATCGCGACGGACCTCCTCCGCGCGCTGCGCGGGGAACGGCCGAAGCATCTCGCCAATCCGGAGGCCCTGCGTGTCCGGACGTGAGCCGCACGTCATCGGCATCGACGCCGGGTCCACGGGGGTACGCTGCCTCGTCGTGTCGGTCAGCGGACATCCGGCGGCGTCGTCCCGGCGCGCATGGAATACCGCTCCGCTGCCCGGCGCCCCCTTCGGGTCCACGTTCGACCCCGAGCGATACTGGAGCTTGACGCTCGAATCGCTGACCGAGGCTGTCGCCGTAGCGGGCGTCCGCCCGGACCAGATTCTCGGCGTCGCCGTGACGAGCCAGCGGCTCGCCATCGTCGCGCTCGACCGTCGAGGCCGTCCGCTCATGGCCAGCCCGAACGTCGACGCGCGCGCCATCGCCCAGGGCTTCGCGCTCGAAGGGCGCGCTGGCACGAAGCTGTACGAGACCACAGGACACTACCCTGTGCTCGTCCTGGCGCCCGCGAAGCTGCAGTGGCTGCGCGATCGGGAGCCGCGGGCATTCCCGAAGCTGGCCCACGTCGTTCCTCTCGCGAGCTACCTCGCGTTTCGCCTGACAGGGGACGTAACGGCCGAGCGAGGCCACCTCGCCGACTGCGGCCTGCTCGACATCCGGTCCGGCGCCGTGCCTGACGACCTCCTCCGCGAGGCCGGACTCGACCCCGCCGTCGTCCCGTCGCCGGTCGAGCCGGGAGCCGCCGCGGGAAGCCTGCGACGGGCGGTGGCGCAGGCGGTTGGGCTCCGGCCGGGCACACCGGTGTTCGCCGCCGCGCCCGATACCCAGGCCGCGCTTCTGGGATGCGGCGCGCTCGATCCCGGCGACGCCGCCGTGGTCGCAGGATGGAGCGCGCCCGCGCAGATCGTGACCTGGGAGCCCCGCTTCGATGCGGAGCGGCGCACCTGGACGACGGTCCATCCGCTGCCAGGGCGCTGGATCGTCGAAAGCAACGCCACCGACGCCGGACGAGTGTGGGCGTGGGCGGTGCGTCTGCTGGTCGGAGGGACCGACCGGGCGATGCGGCGCGCCTTCGCGGAAGCTTCGAAAGTGCCGCCGGGCGCAGGGGACCTGACGGCGCTGCTGGGACCGACCGTCATGGGCCAGAATGCCATGTCGCGGAGGCTGGGAGGCCTCGTGATGCCGACGCCGATCACCCTCGCCGAACCGACGCGAGGCGCCATCCTCCGCGCCGTGCTGGAAGGCGTGCTCTTCGCCATCCGCGGCAACGTCGAGCAGGCGGCGGCCGTTGCGGGCGTGCGCTGCGAACGGCTCACCCTGGCGGGAGGCCTGTCGCGCGCGCCGGTGTTCGCCCAGGCGCTGGCGGACGTCCTCGACCGGCCGATCGATGTCGCCCTCACTGCGGACGCCGCCGCCCTCGGGGCCGCCATCTGCGCCGCCGTCGGAGCCGGGGCGTTCTCGTCGTTCGTCGCGGCGCGCCCGATGATGGCGGCCCGGCATGCAGTGACGCCGCGGCCCGCCGCGAGCGCCGCTTACGCCGACCACTACCGCAGGTGGCTCGACCTCGACAGCGCGCTGACCGAACTTGGGAGGAGCCTGCAATGAGCGACTTCGACGCCGTCCGGGCCGCGGTGGCCGACGCCTACCGGCGATGCGGCGAGCTTGCGCTCGTCGGCGGCGCGAGCGGCAACGTGAGCGCGCGCGTCCCCGGGCGCCCCGACCTCTTCGCCATCACGCCCAGCCGCGTGCCGTTCCATCGGGTCAGGCCGGAGGATGTGCTGATCGTCGACTTCGAGGTCGAGCCGGTGGAGGGCGAGGGCATTCCATCCAGCGAGAGCCTGACCCACGTCGCCGTGTACCGGGCGCGCCCCGACGTGGGAGCCGTCGTCCACACGCACCCTGTGTACGCGAGCGCCTTCGCCGTCGCAGGCAAAGCGATCCCGTGCATTCTCGACGAACAGGTGGTCTTCATCGGGGGCCCTGTCGAGGTGGCCGACTACGCGATGGCGGGCACGGAAGCGCTGGCGCAGCGCGCCGTCGCCGCGCTGGGAGAGCGGAACGCGGCGCTGCTGCGGCATCACGGCGCGCTCGCCTGCGGCAAGGACCTCGAGGAGGCGCTGGCGGTGGCCGAGCTCGTCGAGCGGGTGGCGCACATCTATCTCTTGTCGTTAGGCTTGGGCCAGGCGCCCACGTTGCCAGCCGAAGTCATCGCCGTGGAGCAGCAGGTGTTCCGCATGAGCCGTCCGCAGAGGTCGAACCCATGACGTCGATGCAGGTGCCACCGTTCCTCCTCCGCCGCCTGTACGTGAAGGGGAGCCTCAAGAACGTCGACGATGGCTTCGAGTTCCAGCTCTCGAACACGCTGGGGTCGGGCTACGCCCAGGCGATGCTGCCTCTCGCCATCGACGGGGAGGAGCTGCCGCTGGAACACAGCTTCTTCTTTCTCGACGGGCGCAAGATTCGCTTCACCGACGTCACCGAGGCGCAGCCCTTCACCCTCGCCATAAACACCACGACCGTGATCCGCGCCGAGGGACGGACCCTGACCCCGGGCCCGCACCGCATCCGCATCGGATTCGTGGTGCTCGGCCTCGGGCCGATGGAGTTCGAGGTGACGGACACGGTGAGCGAGGACGGCGCGTGAGCGCACGGCCTCCCGGCGACGCCGTCCGTCGCTGGCAGGAGCTGGTCGACCGTCGCCGTCGTCAGATCGAAGCGGCGTCCGCCGCGGCTGGCCTCGCGCGCGAAGACTACTGGGCCGGCCGGGCCGCGCAGTACGCGAGAAGCATCCGCGAGATCGACCGGGACGACCCCTTCGTCGGCCTCGTCCTCCAGCGCGTCACGCCCGACTCCACGGTGCTGGACGTGGGGGCGGGGACCGGCCGCCACGCGGTCCGCCTGGCGCAGGTGGCGCGCCGCGTGGTGGCCATCGACCCGTCACGGGCGATGCTCTCGTTCCTCCGGCAGGAGGCGGAGCGCCTGGGCCTGCGGAACATCGGCATCGTCGAAGGCGCGTGGCCCGAGGTGGAGGCGCCGCCCGCCGACGTCGCCATCTGCTCGCACGTGCTCTATCCCATCTACGACATCGTGCCGTTCCTGCGGAAGCTGGACGCGTCCGCCACGTGGTGTTTCGTCTATCTCCGAGTGGACCCCATCGTGACGGACCTCGGGCTCTGGCAGGAGTTCCACGGAGAGCCGCTGGTCGACCAGCCCACACACGCCCACGCCCTCGACGTGATCCACGAGCTGGGCATCGCCCCCAATGTCACCGTCTTCCGCCTCGACGCCCGGAGGTCGTTCGCGTCCTGGGAGGAAGCCATCGAGCAGGCGCTGCGGAGCGTGTGCGTACCGGACACGCCGGAGAATCGCAGCCGGCTCGCAGACCTCCTGCGATCGCGGCTGCGGGAAGATGAAGACGGCATGGTGCGGACGCCGCCGCAGACCATCCGGACAGCGGTGCTCTGGTGGGGTCCGGACCAGCGCCCGGTCGGCGAAGCCACGCCTCGCACCGTCTAGGCGGGCGAATCCGGTAGACTGAGGCTCCATGGACCGGCGAGTGGTCATCATCGACTACGGGGCGGGCAACCTGCGCAGCGTCGCGCGGGCCGTTGCGCACGTGGGATTCGAGCCTGTGGTCACGTCGCGCCCCGAGGACATCGCCGCCGCCGCGCGGGTGATCCTTCCCGGCGTGGGAGCCGCCGCCGATACCATGCGAAACCTCCGCGAGCGCGGCCTCGTCGAGCCCGTGCGCGAGTACATCGTGTCGGGGCGCCCGTTCTTCGGGGTTTGCATGGGACTCCAGGCGCTGCTCACCGTGAGCGAGGAGGGCGGCGAGCACGCGTGCCTCGATGTCATCCCCGGCAGGGTCGTGCGCTTCCCGAGGTCGGAGCTCAAGGTGCCCCACATGGGCTGGAATCAGGTTCGGCAGCTCCGCGACCACCCGTTGTTCGTCGACATCCCGGACGGGGCGTATTTCTACTTCGTCCACAGCTACTACGCGCGGCCCGACGACCCGTCGGTGGTGATCGGCGAGACGGAGTACGGGGTGACGTTCGCGTCGGTGGTGGCGCGAGACCGCCTGGTGGCGACGCAGTTCCACCCGGAAAAGAGCGGGGAGCTGGGCCTGCGGCTGTACCGGAACTTCCTGACGCGGGTCTGCGAGCCCTCAGTTTTGCGTTCTGGTTAGGTCTTTATCCCTAACCACAGCGCATAGAACCGCCGATTTTGCGATCGGCGCCGCGCCCGCCTATAATCGGCACGGCGCGCGCGGCGCAGGCCGCGTCTCGCACGTTCGCCCCGGGAGCTGGAGGCGCCGTGGCTTTCAATCTCAACTTCGCGACCAACCCGCTCAACGCGCTCCTCGGGCTCTTCTCCCACGACATCGGCATCGACCTGGGAACCGCCAACACCCTGGTGATGGTCCGCGGCCGCGGCATCGTCATCGACGAGCCGTCCGTCGTCGCCATCGACAAGGTCACGAAGAAGATCCTCGCGATCGGGGCCGAAGCCAAGCGGATGGTGGGGCGCACTCCCGCCAACATCGTCGCCGTCCGTCCCCTCAAGGACGGCGTCATTTCGGACTTCGAGGTCACGGAGCGGATGCTCCACTACTTCATCAGGGCCGTCCATGAGCGGTTCGGATTCGGCATCCCCAGGCCGCGGGTCGTGGTCGGCATCCCGAGCGGCGTCACCGAGGTCGAAAAGCGCGCCGTTCACGACGCCGCCCTCAACGCCGGCGCGAGGGCGGTCTATCTCATCGAGGAGCCCATGGCAGCGGCCATCGGCGCGGGCCTTCCTGTTATGGAGCCCAACGGCTGCATGATCGTGGACATCGGGGGCGGCACCACCGAGGTCGCCGTCATCGCTCTCGGGGGTATCGTCGTGAGCACATCGGTGCGCACGGCGGGCGACGAGATGGACCAGGAGATCATCGCCTACGCCCGGCAGGTGCATAACATGCTCATCGGCGAGCGCACCGCGGAGGAGATCAAGATCGAGGCGGGCTCCGCCTTTCCTCTCGAGGAGGAGACCACGGTCGAACTCCGCGGGCGCGACCTCGCCACCGGGCTCCCCAAATCGGTGGAGGTCAGCACGGTCGAGATTCGCGACGCGCTGTCCGGCTCCATCAGCGCCATCGTGGAGGCGGTACGTTCGACCATCGAGGTCACGCCGCCGGAGCTCGTCGCGGACCTGATGTACCGGGGCATCGCCCTCGCTGGAGGCGGCGCGCTGCTCCGCGGCCTCGACCGTCGGCTGGCGCAGGAGACCAAGTTCCCGGTGTACGTCGCCGAGGAGCCGCTGTACTGCGTGGTGAAGGGCACGGGGGAGGTGCTGGAAGAGGCGCAGATGCTCGCCAAAGTGCAGTCGTCGCTGGCGGCGCGGAAGCCGCCCGGCGCTGTGCGGCGCCTCGGGTAGTTCGCCGAACTTTTACGAAACTCGCCCGCGGCACGGGGTCCCGCTCGACCAGCGGCGGGCGTATACTCTAGGGTTGATGCCGGCGCCCTCTACCGGCTCGTGAGAACCAGCACCGCTCAGCAGACCGCCGTCCGAATCCGAACGGATTCGCTCGCACTGCGAGCATGGCGCGCACGTTCGGACGGCGGCAGGGAGGCGAGCGCTGACTAGCCGGACATTCACCTGGATCGGGGTCCTTTTCGCCGTCGGGGCGTTTCTCTCCATCGCGAGCCGGTTCACCATCCTCGATCCGGTTCAAGACCTCGCCCTCTCCCTGGCGAGCCCGGCGCAGCATCGCATCTCCGAAACCGTCCGGCCGCTCGCCGACCTCGTCACCGACTACAGCGACCGGCAGCGCCTCGCGGACGAGAACGCGCGGCTCCGGTCCGACCTCGAACGCCTGTCGGTCGAGCTCGCCCGCCTTCGCGAGAGCGAGGCCCGCGCGGAGACGCTGGCGGAGCTTCTCGGCGTGCGCACCGCCTTCCCCGACGAGACGTTCATCGCAGCCACCGTCACAGGCCGGAGCCCCGACGCCCTGAAGCGCGTGCTCATCCTGAACCGCGGCGCGTCGGACGGCGTACGCGAAGGCATGGTGGTGCTGAGCGAGGGCAAAAGCCTCGTCGGCTCCGTCTCGAAAGTGACGGCGAACCACGCCTGGGTGACCCTGGTGACCGACCCGTCGAGCGCGGTGAGCGCCGTGGTCCAGGAGTCGCGGGCCGCCGGCGTCGTCGTGGGATCGCACAACGGCGAGCGCATGGAGATGCAGTACGTCCGACAGGGGCTCGCCGTGCACGAGGGCGACACCGTGATCACATCGGGGGAAGGTGGGAAGACGCCGCCCGGCCTCGTGATCGGCAAGGTGACAAGCGCCCGGGCGAACGAGCAGGACCTGTTCCAGCAAATCACGGTGCAGCCGCTGGCGACCCTGTCCGGCCTCGATACCGTGCTGATCATGACGAGCTTCCTGCCACAAATGCCAGAGACACCGGAGTCTCAGTGATGCGTTTCGCTGTGGGAGTCACGGTCCTCACGCTGTTCGCGCTCGCGCAGACGTCGGCGCTCGCGCTCGTCCCGGTCTTCGGCGTCGTCCCCAATCTCGTACTGCTGACGGTGGTCGCGTGGACTTTCGCGCGCGGCCTCGAGGAGACGCTGCCGCTGTATTTGGCGGGCGGGCTGATCCTGGGCATGCTCGAGGGCGACCCAGCGGGCCTGCCCCTTCTGGGGCTGGCGACCGTGGCCGCGGTGGCGCTCGTGCACGAGCTCCGCGTGCTGCACTCGGACCTTCTCACAGCGCTCCTGGTGACCGCGGTCGGGAGCGCCACGTACACGGCGGCGCACCTGGGCGCTCACGCCCTCGCGGGTGAGCGGGTGGCCCTCGCCGACGCTGCGCTGCGCGTGATGCTTCCCGGCGTCGCGGTCCACGCCGCGCTGTTCCCGGTGTTCTTCTGGACGGCCCGGGGTCTGCTGCCCGAACGGGCGCCCGGGAATCTGTAGGAGGAAGACGGAGGCTCGATGGGCTTGCTCGGCCCGGAACGGCGACGGTGGCGCTCCGCGAGGCGGCGGGAGCCGCTGAACCCATCCGCCGAGGTGCGGATGAAGCTCGTCGCGTTACGCCTCCTCGTGCTCCTCCTGTTCGGCGTCCTCGCCGCTCAGCTCGTCCGCATGCAGATCATTCACGGCGACGAGTACCGGGAGCGCGCCGAAACGAACCGGCTTCGCGTCCTCACGGTGACGCCGCCGCGTGGCCTCATTTACGACCGTAACGGTACGCCGCTCGTCGAGAACGTCCCCGGTTTCTCCGCCGTCATCATTCCCGCCGACCTGCCGGAGGACCGCCAGGCGGAGGTGATTCGCGACGTCGCCGCCCTTCTCGGAGCGGACGCCCAGACGCTCGCCCTCAAGGTCATGGCGGGCCGCAACAGCAACGACCCCTTCCGTCCGGTGGTGGTGCGCGACGGCCTGAGCGAACAGGAGACCTTCGCGGTGAGGGAACGGCAGGCCGAGTGGCCGGGCGTGCAGGTAGTCGTGGAGCCGGTCCGCAAATATCCGTACGGCCCCCTGCTGTCGCACATTCTCGGCTACGTCGGGCGGATCGACGCCGAAGAATACGAACGCTTCCGGCACTTCGGCTATCAGGTCGACGACCGCGTGGGGAAGACGGGGGTCGAGTACACGTACGAAGCGGACCTGCGGGGCGTCCCGGGCATTCTGCAGGCCGAGATCGATGCCATGGGCCGCGTCGTCCGCACCCTCGGCCGCCGCGACCCGATCCCCGGCGGCAACCTCGTCCTGTCGCTCGATCTGGACCTGCAGCGCAAGGTCACCGAGATCCTCCAGCAGGCGGCAGGACCTTACCAGGCGGCCGCGGTGGTCATGAACGTCCACACCGGCGAGATCCTGGCGCTGGTGTCGCTTCCCGGTTATGACAACAACATCTTCTCGGGCACGGTCGATGAGCAGACGCTCCAGACGCTCCTCGACGATCCGCGGAAGCCTCTCGTGAATCACGCCATCGCCGAACGCTACCCGCCCGGGTCGACGTTCAAGCAGGTCACCGCCACGGCGGCGCTGCAGGAAGGCGTGGCGACGCCGTCGACCACCATCACGAGCTATGGATACATCAGCGTGCCGAACCAGTACGACCCGTCGATCACCTACATCTTCCGCGACTGGGCGGCGCTGGGGACGCTGGACTTCTACGGCGGCCTCGCCATGTCGTCGGACGTGTACTTTTACTATCTGTCCGGCGGCTACTTCCAGAACGGCGTCGAACTGTTCCACGGTCTCGGGCCCGAACGGCTGGCCGCGTACGCCCGGGCGTTCGGCCTGGGCTCGCCGACGGGGATCGACCTGCCCGGCGAGTCGCCGGGACTCGTCCCCGACCCGGCGTGGAAAGAGGCGACCTTCGGCGAGCCGTGGGTCCTCGGGGACACGTACAACTTCGGAATCGGACAGGGGTACCTCGCCGTGACGCCCATCCAGATGGCGCGCGTCACGGCCGCCATCGCGAATGGCGGACAGGTGCTGCGGCCGCATCTCCTCCGCGAGGTCGTCGACGCTGAGGGCCGCGTCATCCGGCGATACGACCCCGTCGTCGATCACGTCCTGCCGGTGGACCGAGCGAACCTGGCCGTGGTGCGCGAGGCGATGCGTCAGGCGGTCGTCTGGGGGACAGCGAAGACAGGCGCCGTCGCCAACGTCGCCGTGGCGGGCAAAACGGGAACGGCCGAGTTCGGCGAGCGCTTCGCCGACGGCAGCTACCTGACACATGGGTGGTACACGGCCTTCGCGCCCTACGACGCGCCCGAGATCTCTATCGCGGTGTTCCTCGAGCGGGGAGGCGGCGCCGTCGACGCCGGCCCGGTGGCGGCGAAGATTCTCGACTACTACTTCAACCGCGAGAACGTGGCCGAACGGCCGGAACCCGGGGAGGCGATTCCGTGAGCGCTATCGGTGGACGGTACCACCGCGAATTCGACGTCGTCCTCCTCCTGGTGGCGGTAGCGCTCGTCGCCTTCGGCGCCGCGCTCATCTACAGCGGCAGCCTGAACACCTACGGCAAGCCCTTTTTCGAGACCTTCGACCATCCCGTGGTTCGCCAGGCGATCTTCGCAGCCGTGGGCCTCACGCTGTCCGTGGTCGTCGCGCGATTCGACTATCGGACGCTCGGGGCGAGCGCCTGGGCGCTGTACGCGATCTCTCTGGCGCTGCTGGCCTTCGTCCTCGCCGTCGGGGAGTCGGCCTACGGCTCCCGCCGGTGGATCGACATCGCCGGCACGCGCGTGCAGCCGTCCGAGATCGCGAAGCTGGTCACGGTCGTGGTGTTGGCCCGCTATCTCTCCGATCACCAGGCCCAGATTCGGACGCTCAAGGTGCTGCTCGTCTCGCTGCTCATCGCGCTGGTCCCGGCCGGGCTCGTGTTTGCCGAGCCCGACCTCGGCTCGGCGATCGTCTTCCTCGCCATCTGGCTGGGCCTCGTCGTCATCGCCGGCGTCTCGTGGCGCCACCTGTTCGGCGTCCTCGCGTTCGGACTCTCGGCCGTGCCGTTCGCGATGGTGGCGCTGGTCAGCGATTATCAGCGTGAGCGCATCGCCCTGTGGCTGGACCCCGAACGCGACGCCCTCGGCTCCGGATTCAACATCCTCCAGGCCGAAATCAGCATCGGGTCGGGCGGCCTCTGGGGCAAAGGATTCACGCACGGCACGCAGACGCAGCTCGATATCCTGCGGACGCAGACGACCGACTACGTCTTCAGCGTGCTCGGGGAGGAACTGGGCCTCATGGGCGCGCTGCTCCTCTTCGCGCTGTTCATCGTCTTGCTGTTCCGCGGTATCCGGGCCGCGGGGCTGGCGTCGGATCTCATGGGCCGCCTCCTCGCGTCGGGGGTGGTGCTACTCATCCTGTTCCAGGTGTTCATCAACATCGCCGTCAACGTGCGCATCTTCCCCGTGACCGGCATCCCGCTGCCCTTCATCAGTCAGGGAGGGTCGTCGCTCATCACCATGTGCATCGCCCTGGGTCTCGTCCAGAGCGTGCTCATGTACCGCAAGCGGATCGCCTTCTATGCCCGAGACGTCGTCCCGTAGGCGTGGGCCGTCGGCCGCGCGCCTCGCGGCTGTGGCCCGTATCGCGGCCACCATCGCGATTCTGGCCGCGCTGGTCGTCAAGCTCTCGCCCGCGGAGATCGCCGCCGCGGTCCGCGACGCACGGCCGTGGCCTCTAATCGGCGCCGCGGCGCTGCTGATGCTCGTCCAGGCGCTGGTGGTCGTGAAGTGGTGGTGGCTCCTTCGCGGACGAGACGTCGCCGCCGGGGGACAGCTCGTCGGCAGGAGCTACTTCGTCGGAAACCTGCTGACGACGGTGCTCCCGACAGCCATCGGCGGCGACGTGTATCGCGTCTACCGGGTGACGCGAGACACGGGGGCGCGAACCTCCGACGTCAGCATGACCGTCCTCTTCGAACGAGCCACGGGCTACGGCGCGATGGCGTCGCTGGGCGCCCTGGGCGCGGCGTTCCACGTCGGCGGCGCGGGCGCGGGAGGGGCGCTTTTGGCGGGCGGCCTCGCGCTGACGCTGCTCGCGCTGGCCGCGGCCGACCGGATATGGATGCCGCGACTTCCCGCGCGACACCGGGTTCGTACCGTGCTGCGCGACCGCGCGGAGCTCCGGCGTCTCGTGTGGATGACGCTGTTCTCGCTCGGCATCCAGGCGCTCTACATCAGCAGCATCGCCCTCATTGGCCTCGCGTTCGGGGTCGAAGCCTCCTGGTGGTACTGGGCCACGTCCGTCGCCATCGTCGCCGCCGCCACCCTCATCCCCCTGTCGCTAGGGGGCCTGGGCATCCGCGAGTCGGGCTTTGCGGCGCTCCTCTCGCGCCAGAGCGGAAGCGCGGCAGCGGGCGCATCGGTGGGATTCGCCCTGGGAGCGCTGCTCGCGGTGGTCAGCGCGATCGCGTTGCTCGCGCTGGAGGCGGCGTCACGCTTCGAGGTCTCCCCGGGCCGCGCCGCCAGTCCCTCAACGAGCGAGGCCGAAGCGTAGCGTCAGTCGTCCGGTGAGCGCGGGGCGCCCGCGGGAGTGACTTCGGGGGCTCGGTCCGGGAGGAGAGACGGCGGCCGGCGCTCGAAACGCACCCGTGCAATGGCCGCCAGCACGCTCCACCCCGCGGACAGCTCGAGCTTTTTCCCTTGCGCTCGGGAGCGGGGACGGTACGCCACGGGCACCTGCGCGATGCGGTATCCGGCTTTCATGAGCCGGCATGTGATCTCGGCGTCGAGATCGAACCCCCGGCATGTCAGGGGCAGTGAGCGAGCGAGCTCGGTCCGCAGCATCTTGTACGCGGTCAGGATGTCGTTGACGGGCTGCAGGAACAGCGCGCTCGCCAGCAAGGAGAGCGCCCGATTCCCTAAATAGCTGGGCCACGGGGTCTCGCCCCGGCCCCGGGCGAACCTCACGCCGTACACGACATCGCACCGTCCGCTTTCGATGAGCGCGAGCATCGACGGGAAGACCGCCGGGTCCAGCTCCAGATCGGCGTCCTGAATGACCACGACCTCGCCGGTCGCGCGCTCGATACCAGCCCGGACCGCGACTCCCTTCCCCCGCGCGACCCGCTCCGGGATCAGCACGATGTCTCGAACCAGCTCGAGCAGCTCGCGCGTACCGTCGGTGGAAGCCCCGTCCACGACGATGAGCTCCTTCGGCCCGCCGACGTCGACCGCACGCACCTGCTCGATGACCTCGAGAATGGTGTCGCGCTCGTTGCGCACGGGGATGATGACCGAGAGCTTCACGACGACTCCTCCAGGATGAGGCGGTTCGCCTCTTCGAGCTGGTCGAGTCGGTCGACGACGAGCCACTCGTCGTCGAAGCGGTACGCGCCAACGCGCCGGCCGGAACAGATGAGGCGCGAGGCCAGGTCGGGCATGTCCAGGTAGGCGTCGTCCGGCACCTCCTCCAGCGCACCCGGGCTCAGTACGTACACCCCTGCGCTCACGTCGAGACGTTGTACCGGCTTTTCGACGACCTCGGTGACGCGGTCCCCATCGGTGCGCACGACGCCGTACGGAATGTGCGCTTCGTAGGCCCGGACGGCGATCGTCATGTCGTAGCCGCATTCGGCGTGCCACTCCCACAGCGCGCGCACGTCCAGCTTCGTCAACGTATCGCCGTTCATGACGAGCAGTGGCTCCGTGGGTAAGAATTGGCGACGAACGAGCGACAGCGCGCCGGCTGTGCCGAGCGGCTCCGATTCGCGCACGTAGCGAATCCGCACCCCCATCGACGCGCCGTCCCGGAAATACGTCTCGATGAGCTCGGCTCGGTATCCGACGGCGAGGATGATGTCGTCGAATCCGTGCGTACGCAGGCGCGCGATGATCTCCTCGAGAATGGGCTTCTCGCCGACCGGGATCAGCGGTTTCGGGATGGCGTACGTCAGCGGCCGCAGCCGGATCCCCTTCCCGCCCGCCAGAATCACCGCCCTCATACCGCGTACTCCTGCGGCCGGTACAGGTCGAGGCGGTCAGCGACCCAGGCGATGGTGCGGCGCAGGCCCTCCTCGAACTGCACGGCGGGACGCCATCCAGTCAGCCGCTCCGCCTTCGACGCATCGGCGAGGAGGCGGCTCACCTCGCTCTTCTCGGGTCGGAGCCGGCGCTCGTCGGCGACGACGCGCAGCTCTTTCCCCAGGGCCTCGCCCACCAACCGAACCACTTCGCGAATCGAGACGCCTCTCCCAGTGCCGAGGTTCACGACCTCGCCCACGCAGGCGCCGGACCGGGCGATTTCGAGAAAGCCGCGAGCGGTGTCTTCGACGTACGTGAAGTCGCGCACGGTGTCGAGCGCGCCGAGACGCAGCTCGCTTCCCGAAAGAGCCTGCGCGATGATGGTCGGAATCACTGCCCGGGCCGACTGCCTCGGTCCGAACGCGTTGAACGGCCGCACGATGACGACAGGCGTCCCGAACGAGCGGTAGAAGCTCTCGCCGAGAGCGTCGCCCGCGATCTTGGTCGCCGCATACGGCGATTGCGCCTGCAACGGATGTCCCTCGTCCATCGGCACATAGCGCGCCGAGCCGTACACCTCGCTTGTGGAGGTGAGCACGACACGCTCGATAGCGCCGTTCTTGCGCGCCGCCAGTAAGACGTTCGCCGTACCGATGACGTTGGTGTCGATGACCTCCCTGGGATGAGCGTACGAGTACGGGATGCCGATGAGGGCTGCAAGATGGAAGACCACGTCGGAGCTCTTCACCACGTCGCGGACGGCGTCGAAATCGCGGATGTCTCCGAGGACCGGCCGCACGCATTCGAGAACGGACGGCGGGAGGAATTCGAGGCAACCGCGCTGGCCCCGAGACGTGTACCGGAGGAGCGCGGTGACGTCGGCCCCCTCCTCGACGAGACGCTCGACCAGGTGGCTGCCGATGAAGCCGCCGGCACCGGTGACCAGGACTCGCTTGCCCCGGAAGGCGAGGTCTGCGGCCACTCACACCTCCGCGGGCACGTCCGCCGAACGCAGCGCCCGCCATTCCTCGAGCGCCCTTGTGAGGACCAGCGACACGGGCGCCGCGGCAAGCACAGCGACGAAGGGCAAAATTGGCACGTGATACCGGTCATTGCCAATGAACACGACGCCGAACAACAACGTGTAATAGACGATGGGAAGCAGCGCCACCAGCACGGCGCGACCCCGGCGGAGGACGTACCACGCGGGCGCGCCCACGACAGCCAAACCTACGAGCACGTAATAGTAGGCGTTCGAGAACGCGACGAGCCGGTCGGCGCCCTCCCGCCCGAACCACGGCTTGTTGCTCTGAATCCACTCGACGCCGGCCTTGTCCGATCGGTATAGCAGTGCGAGACGAGAGAACGTCAGCTTGAACTCCTCGAGCGGATGGTCGAGCGCCCACTCGCGGGCCTGACGCTGCGCCTCGCGATTCGCCTCGACCTCACGCTCAGGGAGCGGCAGGTCCGCGAACTGCGACTCGAACTGGGTGACGACCTTTAGCGATGGCCCGCCATCCGCCTGCGGGTTGTGGCCCTGAAGCATCACTCGCCCCACCCCCGTGGTTCCAGGAATCCATGCGTCCATTTGAATGCGGTTGCGGATGACCCAGGGTGCGAACGCGATCGCCATCCCGACGACGGCCAGCGCGGTCCACCCGAGCGCCGTTCGCCATGAGTGGGAGCGAGCGAGAAACAGAAGGAACAGGACCAGCGGAAACGCCGCGAGCTCGCCGCGCGTGAGCGCAGCCACCCCGGTAAAGAATCCGAGCGCCGCCAATTGCCATCGACGCGGGCCGGCCCCGCCGAAGACCCACTGCAAGGTGAGATAGGCCGCCAGCGTCAGCAGGAAGGTGAAGAACACCTCGGACATGGTGAGCGCGGTGAACAACGCGTGGCTCGGTAAGAACGCCACAATGACGCCCGCCACCGCGCCCGCCACCTCACCGAACAGCCGCCGCGCGATGAGGAATGCGAGCACCGCGGTGGCCGCGCCCAGCGCCGCGTTCGCGACTTTACCCGCCAGGAGCGACCCCCCCGTCACTTTGTAGATCGCCGCGAGAAACGCCGGATAGCCCGGAGGCCAGAGGGCGCTGGGCCCGACTTCTGTGTCGTTGGGGTACGCCGGCGAACCGTCGGCGAGCTTCCAGATGCTGGGGTCCCAGACGTACCCTTTGCCTGCAGCGATGGAGCGCGCCGAAAAGTCGTACCACACCGAGTCGTCGAATCGGCCGTCGCGGGGGTCCGGGTTGACGTACCCGACGATCGCGAGCCTGAGGGCGAGCGCCAGCAGGAACACCGACGCGCCGACAAGCGTGACGGGCCCCACCCATCGACGGGTAGACGCTGCCAATCCGGGGGAGGGCGCCACCCCCGAGAGCAAACGCTCACGCAGCGACGGCTCCACGTCGACCGTCACGCGATCACCCTCCAACCACACCGGGCGCCGCCGGCTCGCGACGCATCCATTCGGGCGCTGGAAGCGCCCGGCGTCTCGCGACGCTCGCCATCAACGCGATGCCGGCGCCCGCCGACATAGTCAGCATCGGGACCGCCGGGTAGTGAAAGCGTGGGTCCCCGAAGAACACGATGGGAATGGCGAGCACGTACGCCGCCACGAGCAGAAGGCCCGCTCCTCGCGGGTCGCGTGACAGTAGGAGGAATGGCGCGCTCACCACGGCCCAGCCCAGAACGCCGAAGAACCAGAGATTCGACCAGTGGGCCAGGGCGCCCTGCAGATTGTCGGGGATGAACGGGTCGTGCCCGTAGGATTCAGTGGCATAGAGGCCGTCGGCGTCGGTATACAGGAGCCAGTACGCCTTCTTGAGCGAGAGCTTGACCTCGGTCAGGGGGTGCGCGAAGGCGAACGAGACCGCCTTGCGCAAGCCATCCCGGTTGCGGTCGACCTCGATTTGCACGGGCGGGGTGCGTTCGTAGTCGTAGTCGTCGAAGCAGGGGCCGGTCATCACGAATGCGCCCGTGGCGCCTTCGTGATGACCGATACACAGGTCATCGCCCGCGTTGGTCGAAATCATCGTCGGCGTACCGAGCCGGACCGTGTTACGAATGGACCACGGGACCGCAAAGACGAGAATCCCCGCCAGGACGATCCCCGCATAGATGGCCGCCGTCCGTGGCCTGCGGTACGTCCACCACCAGAACGCGAACAGCGCAAACGGGAGAAGCAGCGTGATGGCGCGCGTGAGCGTCGCCGCCCCTAAAAGCAGCCCGCCCGCAGCCAGGCGCGCCCATGGCGTCTCGCCAGATTTGGGACGATCCCAGAAGAGCGCTGTCAGGCCGGCCATCAGCAGGAACGTGGCCAGCGGCTCCGACAGCAGCGTGCCGGTGTAGAACACCTGGCCCGGGAAGACCGCGTGGAGGAACGCGGCGACCGCCCCTGCGGCGGCGCCGAACACACGCCGCCCCAGCGCGAACACCAGCGCCGTCGTCGCAGCGCCGAGCACGGCGTTCATCACCTTGCCCGCGAGGATGTACTGGTCGGGGAGCGGCGTGTGGTCCAGAAGCCAGTACACGCCCCCGAGCGCCGCCGGGAAGCCCACCGGATAATACGCGAACGGCTCGCCCGTGAGACGCGTGTACCCGTTCCCGGCCGCAATCTGGTGGGCGAGGATGTCGTACATCAGCGGATCGTTGAGGCCCTGCGGCGGCCGGTCGGCGTACACGGCCCACGTCACCCGGACGGCGAGCGCGAACACCACGATGGCCAGGCCGATCACGACGTCGCGGCGCGCAGCCGCCAACGAAGCGAAATCCGGACGGAGTCGCAGCGCTACAGCCTTCACGACGCCCCCGCAAAGAGCAGCCTCGGGGTGCGCCCGGCGAGCCGCCGTGCGAGCTCAGCGCCGACGCCGGCCATGACGCCCACCCCGACGCACAGGGCGAACATCACCGGGATGTGGAACCTCGGGTCGCCGAAGAACAGCACGTGCCCCGCGGTCCACAGCGCAGTGAGCAGCGTCAGGAGCGCCGCCGCTGCGTTCCGGCGCGCCGTGCCCGCCAGCAACCCGGCGGCCCCCAGGGCGAGGACGGCGACATACGCGCCGTTCATGGCCGCGCGAACGGCGTCTCTCCGCTCATCATCGAAGAGCGGCGTCCGCCCGTAGCCCTCGTTCCAGTCGAGCCCCACTGTGTCGGACTCCCAGAGCAACCGAACCTTATTCACGGCGAGCCGCGCTTCATCGAGAGGATGTGTGACCATGAACCGAAGGCCGTCCTCGAGCATCGCTTCCGCTCTCGCGGCCTCCTGACGTTCCGGCGGAAGATGTTCGAACGACTCGAGATACACGTGCGGGTCCATGCCGCCGGTCGCGCCGTCGTGGTGGCCCATCCACAGGTTCCCCCCGAGATTCGAGCTCACGAGGATGGGCCTGCCCAGCTCACGCGCGTTTCGCGCCGCCCATGGCGCGAGCACGGCGAGCGCTCCGAACGTTGCAAGGGTACCCCACAGCAGCGTCTGCTTCCAGCGCGCGCCGCGCAGCCACCAGAACAGCGCGAACACGGGAAGCAGAATCAGCGCCTGACCCCGCACGTACGCCGCCATTCCGACGCCGACGCCCAAGGCCAACGCTGTGACCGGGCCATGTCGGGCCGGACTCCACCGAAGCGCAGCGAGCGCCAGGAAGACCAGCGTCGCCGCCGACAGCGTCTCCGACATCGTGAGCGAGGCGAAAACGACCTGGCCGGGAAGCAGCGCGAACGTCAGGCCCGACGCGAGCCCCGCGACCGGGCCGCCCGCCGCCCGCCCAAGGGCGTACACGCCCAGCGCAGCGAAGCCCCCCAACAGCGCGTTCGCGAGCCCGGCGACCACAGGGTCGTCCGGGAAGATTCGGTAGAGCGCGCCCAGGAAGAACGGATACCCGGGCGGCCAGAGCGCGGTCGGAAGGCCCGACCAGGGGTTGATCAGACCCTCACCGCGGGCGACGTACCGCGCGGCCTCGTGGTAGAAGACCGAATCGTCGAAGCGGCCGTTCGCCAGCGGGTCGAATCGGGCGTACAGCGTCCACAGTGCGCGGCTCGCGAGCGCGACAGCCGCGACGACCGCAGGCGCGGCGGCGTTCCGGAACGGGGGAGGCGACACCATCAGCGGTCCGACATCTCGTCTTCCGGGGCCCCGAACGGGCGAAACCGGCCGCTGCCATCATACTGCACGATCTGGGCGCCCCAGCCGTACTCGGGCAGCACCGCCAGCGCTCCCGAGCTGGGCTGGAACAGCCATGTGGGCAGGTCGCGTGCGAGGGCGTCACCGTAGAGCGTCTGCGCAACCGACGGCACCCACGTGGGCACCCAGAGCGAGTGCGACCATTCGCCGTCCAGGATCACCAGATACGACCGCTGCGGTAGGGTCGGCTCGGCCTCCCGAAGCCGGCTCGAGAGGATGCCCCAGGAGTCCGCCCACCGCACGAACCATCCGTTCTGCGCATGCGTCTGCACGCCCATGCCCGCGACGAAGAGCGTCGCCGCGAGGCCACCGAGCGCATGCGCCAGCTCGGGGAGCCGCGGCCTGAGCAGGTCGTACGCGAGCGCCACAGCGACGCCGAGGTGCAGCCCGAAGAACGCGGCCCCTGCGTACGTATAGCGCGTCGCCGTCCAGGGTTGCACGGGCGCGTACGGGGCGAGCATGACGATGACGCCCGCACCCGCCAGCCTCGCCACCTGCGGCCCCTTCGCGAGTGCGACGAGAATCGACACAGCCACGAGCGACCCGATGATCCATTCCACCACCCCTGCCCCGGGCGGTAATTCGCCCACCGGATACGCCAGTCGCGACAAGTACACCCAGAGCGTCTCGAACGCGTGCCCCGGCGAGCTCAGGCTGATGCTGTCGCCCGCGCACCGGCACGACGCCAGCACGGCCCCGATGGCGAACGCGACGACCCCGAACGGCGCGAGCGCCGCGAAAAGACCCGTCCTCCCCGTCCGCCGCTCTCCCGAGAGGAAGAGATAGAGCGTGATCACGGCCCCGAAGACGGCGCTGGCCTCGTTCGCGAGCGCGCCAACCGCGTACAGCCCCACGGATGCCCAGCGCCACCCCTCCTCTCGGGTCGCGAGCCATCGCTGCGCCGCGAGCAGCGAGCCCAGAAGGAGGAGCGTAGCCAGCACATGCGGCAGCGCCGTCACGTACGTCACCGTGTGCACATGAGACGCTGTGAGCCCGAAGAAGCCCGCGGCGGTGGCGGCCACCAACGTCCGCTTGGTCTGATTCACCGCGAAGGCGTACAGGCACGCCACCGCCCCGAGATGCGCCACCAGGTTCACCACCCGGAAGCCCGTCGCGTCGAGCCCGAAGAGCTGGAATTCGACCCAGTACACGAGCATGCTCACCGGACGCCAGTGCGGCGTCAAATCCCGCAGCAGGAGCACATCGCGCATGTAGGCGAAGAACGAGCGATGTGTGATGTCGTTCAGGGTGACGAAATCGTCGCCGAAAAACGGATGGCCGAGCGTCGAGGCGTGGAACGCGAAGACCGCCGCCAAGGCGGCGTACAGAGGGGCGTGACGAAGGGGAGGAACCAACGCCTGGGCGCGGAGGCGCCCAAGGCGGAGCAGCGGCGCCGGGAAGACGGGCCGGCTGAGCGTCGGCCCCTGGGCTCTCGCCATCGCGGGGTTTTCCTCCCCCGGAAAACCCCGCCACCAGTCGCCGCGATGCTAGCATGCGCGCACATTCGTTGACAATAGTCACGAGCGCAGTAGCGTTCCGTTTTTTCATGGTAGAGGGGAGTAGGCCTCTAAACAGTAAGG
>JBBING010000028.1:0-25310 GCA_037444005.1 Chloroflexota bacterium | reverse complement strand
ACTCGCGATCTACCCGCCAATTCCGCAACCCGCCCACCAACGGCGATCAAGACACCCGATGGCGCGAGTATAGCCGCATCGCCCGAGGGATGTCAGAATGATGGACATCCATGCATCCAGGAGGATTCGCCATGGCCGCTGTACGTGTGGGCGAGGAGGCGCCCGACTTCACGCTGAGGGACGAGAACAACCAGGAGGTCACGCTCAGCAAACTGAGAGGACATCCCGTCGTGCTCGTCTTCTATCCCGCCGACTTCTCGCCCATCTGTACAAACGAGCTGTGCGCCTACAGCGACGATTACAGCGCCTTCGAGCAGAAGGGCGCGAAGGTCTTCGGGATCAGCCGAGACTCCATCTGGGCGCATCGCGCGTTCAGGGAGAAGCACGGGCTTCGCCAGAGCCTGCTGGCCGACCCGAAGGGCGACGTGGCCCGGCTCTACGGCTGCTGGAACGAGGCGGCCGGCGCCGCCGAGCGCATGACGGTGGTCATCGACGAGAACGGCATCGTCCAGTACGTGGTGCACAACGCGATGACGCAGCCGCGAGACCACAAGGAGGCGTTGGCGGCGCTCGGCTGAGACGCACCACATCGAGCGGGCTCCTCCGCTGGAGGCGGGCCGCCCGCGGCCGATGATCTGCTCAGAGGACGCTTCGCGTCCGGAGGAGCGCATCCGTGCTCGCTGCCGCTCTCATGGGCCTCGTCGGTCTGCCGGTGGGCCTGGTTCTGGACCGGCTCGCGGTCGCGCTGGCGTGGCCGCCGGACGCCGCGGACGAGGTCGACCCGGGCGCAGAGGCTGCGCCGAACGAAGGCGTCGCCCCGCATGCAGCGCTCGCCGGCGAGGGCGGGCAGGTCGTCGTGCACCCCCGGTACTCGTGGCGGACCGTCGCGGTCGTCGGCGTGACCGTGGGTGTGTTCGCCGCAGCGGGAGCCCGCTTCGATACACCGTGGGCGCAGGCCGTCATGGCCGGGTGCGCGGCCGTGTTCGTGCTGTGCAGCGCGACGGACCTGATGAGCTACCGCGTCCCCAACGTGGTGACGTACCCGGCCATTCTCGCGGCGCTGGTCCTCGGTCTGGTGGCGCCCGACGCGAGCGCGGCGGACGTGCTCGCCGGCGGTCTCCTGGCGGGCGGCATCCTGTTCGTCCCGGCCCTCCTGACCTCGAGCATGGGGATGGGCGACGCGAAGCTGGCGCTGTTCGCCGGGCTCGCCCTCGGGCTGCGGGCCGTCGTTCCGGCGTTGCTGCTCATGGCGATCTCGGGCGGCGTCGTGGCGGGGGCGCTCCTGGCGTTGCGTCTTCGGCCCCGCGGGGCGCCGATGCCCTATGCGCCGTTCATCGCCCTCGGCGCGGTAGTCACGCTGCTCGTCCAGGGACCGGCGGCGGCGCCCCTCGGCTGAGGTCGGGGCTCCGGATGGTATACTGCGGCAGAAGCGAGCGCCTCCTGAAGCCCGCCCACGGCGGGTTTCGATCTGTCGGGGCGCAGTGAGTGGGAACCGTGTGGGATCGAGTTCGCGCCCTCGAAGAAAAATACGACCGCCTGACCGAGGAGATGGCCCGGCCCGAGGTTGCGGCCGACTATGAGCGCATGGCCGAGCTCGCGAAGGAGCGCGCGGCGCTGGAAGACATCGTTTCCCTGTACCGGCAGTACCGCGAGACGCAGAAGGGCATCGAAGACGCCCAGGCCGTCGTGTCCGAAGGCGACCCGGAGCTGGCGCAGCTCGCCCGCGAGGAGATCGCCACTCTCACCGAGCGCCTGCGCCGCATCGAGCAGGACATTCGCCGGGCGCTCCTCCCGAAGGACCCGCACGATGAGCGCGACGTCATCGTCGAGATCCGCGCGGGTGAGGGCGGCGACGAGGCGGCCCTGTGGGCCGCTGACCTCTTCCGCATGTACACGCGCTACGCGGACCGCAAGGGCTGGAAGGTGGAGGTGCTGTCGGCCAACGAGATCGGCATCGGCGGGCTGAAGGAAGTCATCTTCGAGGTCCGCGGCAAGGGCGCGTACTCCCGTCTCAAGTACGAGAGCGGCGGGCATCGCGTGCAGCGGGTCCCGGCGACGGAGGCCAAGGGGAGGATTCACACCTCGGCCGCGACGGTGGCGGTGCTTCCCGAGGCCGACGAGGTCGATGTGACCATCGACGAGAAGGACCTGCGGATCGACATCTTCCACGCGGGAAGCGCGGGCGGCCAGAATGTGAACAAGGTGGCGACGGCCGTGCGCATCACGCACCTGCCCACAGGGCTGGTGGTGGTCTGCCAGGACGAACGCTCGCAGCTCAAGAATCGGATGAAAGCGATGGCCGTGCTGCGGGCCCGCCTGCTCGCCATGAAGAAGCGGGAGCAGGAGGAGGAGATCTCCGAGGCGCGTCGCGCCCAGGTCGGCACCGGCGAGCGCGGCGGCAAGATTCGCACCTACAACTTCCCCCAGGACCGCGTGACGGACCACCGCATCGGCCTCACGGTGCACGGACTGCAGGAGGTGCTCGACGGAGACCTCGACGAGCTTATCGACGCCGTGGCGACGGCGGAGCAGGCGAAGCTTCTCCAGGAGAGCGCGGCCTGATCCTCCGTGCACCGCTCCTTCAGGAGGGGAGCGATGACGGGCCGCACGGTCGGCGAGGCCATGCGTGACGCCGCGCGGCGCTTCCGCGAGGCCGGAATCGAGGACGCCGAACTCGAGGCCGACATCCTCCTGCGCCACGCTCTGAACCTGAACGGCGACCGCGCTCACCTGCTCGCAATCCTGCACGACCCGCTGCCCGATGCTGTCGCCGCGCGCTTCGAAGCGCTCGTCGCGAGGCGTCTGGCTCGGGAGCCCACCGCGTATATCGTCGGACATCGGGAGTTCTACGGCCTCGAACTGGAGTGCGGTCCGGAGGCGCTCATCCCGCGGCCGGAGACGGAGCTGCTCGTCGACATCGCGCTGGAATGGCTACGTGGGCGGGAGCCCCCGCTCGAGCGCCCGCTCGTAGTGGACGTCGGCACCGGCAACGGCGCGCTGGCGGTGGCGTTGGCGGTTCACTGGCCCCGCGCGCGGGTACTCGCCGTCGACACGAGTGTCCCTGCCCTCATCCTCGCGCGGAGGAACGCCGCCCGTCACGCCGTCGCAGACCGCGTTGCGTTCGTTCGGGGGGACCTGCTGTCGCCGTTGCGGGCGAAGGCGGACCTCGTGGTGGCGAACCTGCCGTACGTGAGCGCGGGGGACTGGGCGGGCCTGGCGCCGGAGATCACCCGCTACGAACCGCGCGAGGCGCTGGTGGGCGGTCCGCGCGGCACCGAGACTATCGAGCGGCTACTCTCGCAGGCGCCCGCGCATCTCGCGCCGAGAGCGCTACTGCTGTGCGAGATCGGCGATCAGCAGGGTGAAGAGCTCCGCGCGGCCGCCGTGCGCGCGTTTCCAGACGCGTGGGTCGAGATCCGGCAGGATCTCGCCGGGCTCGACCGCGTGCTGTATGTGGAGCTCTAGGGCCGGCTACGCCTGGGCGAGCTGGAACGCCTTGCCCTCGGTCTTGATGGCGGGCGCGATCACCATCTCGGCCTGATGGAAGTCCCTGATGGTGCGGGCGCCGCACACACCCATCGCGGTACGCAACGCGCCAATGAGGTTCTCGCGCCCGTCCGTCCGCGACGTCGGCCCGAACAGGACCTTCTGGATGGTCGACGTCACGCCGACGGTGACCCTCGTGCCGCGGGGGAGCTCCGCGTGCGGCGTGGCCATGCCCCAGTGGTGCCCCCGGCCGGGCGCCTCCGCGGTGCCCGCCAGGATCGACCCGAGCATGACGGCGTCGGCGCCGGCGGCGAACGCCTTGCACAGGTCGCCCCCGCTCGAAATCCCGCCGTCGGTGATGATGGGCACGTAGCGCCCGGTCTCGCGGTAGTGCTGGTCGCGGGCGGCGGCGCAGTCGATGGTGGCGGTCACCTGCGGTACGCCGATGCCGAGCACCTCGCGGCTCGTGCAGGCGGCGCCGGGCCCCACGCCCACGAGCACGCCGTGCACGCCCGTCTCCATGATCTCCTTCGTCGCCTGGTAGCTCACCGTGTTTCCGACGATCACAGGGATGGGGTCCATCTGCTTGACGAGCTCGTCGAACAGGAGGCCCTTGACCGACCGCGAGAGATGGCGGGCGGTGGTGACCGTGGATTGCACGACGAGGACGTCAGCGCCCGCCTCCTTCACGATGGGAGCGAGGCGCTTGGTGTTGGCCGGAGTACAGGAGACGGCGCACGTGGCGCCGCCGTCCTTGATCTCTCTGATGCGCCGGGCGACGAGGTCCTCGCGCAACGGCGCGCTGTACGCCTTCTGCATGAGCGCGGTGACTTCGCTCTTGGGCGCCTCTGCGATCTCCTGCAAGATTTCGTCCGGGTTCTCGTACCGGGTCTGCAGGCCCTCCAGATTCATCACCGCGAGTCCGCCGGCCTTGGAGAACGCGATCGCGAACTTCGGGTCCACGACGGCGTCCATGGCTGCGGCGAGAATCGGGAGAGGGAAGGTGAGGTGGGCGATCTGGAAGGAGAGCTCGCAGAGCTCTGGATTGATGGTGACGGTTCCGGGCACGATGGCGACCTCGTCGAACCCGTACGCCCGTCGCATCTGCTTGAATCGTGGCTGAGACATCGAGGTACCTCCTTCGTACTCCGCGCTGCCCTCGGGAGTGTCCTTCCCGTAGGAAGGACCGAGTGGTCCCCGTCCGCAAATGCGCGGATCGAGGCCGGCGGAGGTTTCCTGCCAGCTTCAGCGGTGCTCCATCGGTTGTCTCGGTTTGCCCGCCCGCGGAATTTCGGACACTATAGCGGCGCGCGCCGCGGCCCGTCAATGGGATCGGCGAGGCAAATCGCGTATCGAGATACACGGCTCATCGATTGTCCATGGGTACCCTGTACCTGGTCGCGACGCCGATCGGCAACCTGGAGGACGTGACGCTGCGGGCGCTGCGGGTGCTCCGGGAGGCGCCGCTCGTGGCGGCAGAGGACACGCGGACGACCCGCATCCTGTTCCGCCGCTACGGCATCGATACGCCGCTCACCAGCTACAACGACCACAACAAGCGCGCGAAGACGCCCGTCCTCCTGGAAGCGCTCCGCACGGGAGACCTGGCGCTGGTCTCGGAGGCGGGCATGCCCGGTGTCAGCGATCCAGGCCACGATCTCGTGGTGGCCGCCATCGCCGAAGGGCACACCGTCACGCCCGTGCCGGGACCGTCCGCAGTCACCGCGGCGGTGGCGGCCTCGGGGCTGCCGTCGCGCCGGTTCTACTACCTCGGCTTCCTTCCCAGAGGCGCCGGACCACGCCGCCGGGCGCTCGCCGCCGTGGCGTCGGTTCCGGACACGCTGGTCATCTTCGAGTCGCCTCACCGCACGCGAGCGACGCTCGAGGATATCCGCGCGACGCTCGGAGACCGGCGCGTGGCCCTGTGCCGCGAGCTGACCAAACTCCACGAGACGATTGTGCGGGGCACGGTGAGCGAGGTGCTCGGCGGCCTGGGGTCGGACGTGCGCGGCGAAGTCACGCTCGTCGTCGAAGGCGCGTCGCAATCCCCGAAAGGCGTCGAGCTCGACCTCGACGAGACGATCGCCCGGTTGAAGGCGCAGGGCATGACGGTGCGAGAGGCTGCGGCGGCGCTCGCCGGGAAGGCCTCGCGGCGAGACGTCTACCGCCGCTGGCACGCCGGCGAGCGCCCCTCGCCGCCGGAATCGCGATAGGCTACACTCCCGTCGCAACGATGGCCGACTACATCCTCGTGTGCGTCGCGTGGCCCTACGCCAACGGCTCGCAGCACCTCGGACACATCGCCGGGAACAACCTGCCCGCCGATATCTTCGCGCGCTACCACCGGGCGAAGGGCGATCACGTGCTCATGGTGTCGGGCAGCGACATGCACGGCACGCCCATCACCGTGCGCGCCGAGAAGGAAGGGCGGACGCCCATGGAGGTCGCGCAGCAGTTCCACGAGGAGTTCCTGCGAACGTGGGAGGCGCTTGGGATCAGCTACGACCTGTACACCACCACCACCACCGACAACCACCGGGTAGTCGTGTGGAACCTGTACCGGCGGCTGCTCGAAGCGGGCCATCTGTACCGCGCGAAGACCCAGCAGCTCTACGACCCGAAGGCGGGCCGATTCCTCCCGGACCGCTACGTCGAGGGGACGTGTCCCCGGTGCGGCTTCGGGCAAGCCCGCGGGGACGAGTGCGAACAGTGCGGCGCGACGCTCGACGCGGTGGACCTGATCGAGCCGCGGAGCCGGCTCACCGGCGTGAAGCCTGAGCTGCGCGAAACCGAGCACTACTTCATGCGGTTCAGCGCCTTCCAGGACCGCCTGATCGAGTGGGTGAAGCGGCAGACCCATTGGCGGGACCACGTGCGCAACTTCACCCTCGGCTTCCTGACGGAAGGGCTCAAGGATCGCGCCATCACCCGAGACCTCGAGTGGGGCATCCCGATGCCGCCGGAGATGCAGGACATCGGCCCCGGGAAGGCGTTCTACGTCTGGGCGGAGAACATCGTGGGGTATCTCTCGGCGTCGGTCGAATGGGCCGTCCGCCGGGGCACTCCGGACGCCTGGAAGGACTGGTGGACGAACCCCGACGCGCGGGCGTACTACTTCATGGGGAAGGACAATATCACCTTCCACACCATCAACTGGCCCGCCATGCTCATGGGTCACGGCGGGCTCAATCTTCCGTACGACGTCCCCGCGAATCAGTACGTGGTCTGGGGCGGCGCCAAGGCGTCGAAAAGCGCCGGCGTGGCGCCGTACGCGCTGGACTACGCCGAGCGCTTCGGGGCCGACGCCGTGAGGTACTATCTCGCCGCCGTGATGCCCGAGTCGTCCGACACCGACGTGAGCGACGAGGACCTCATCCGGCGCAACAACGACGAGCTGGTCGCGACGTGGGGAAACCTGGCGCATCGTGTGCTCACGTTCACGTATCGTAACTTCGAGGGTCGCGTGCCCGAACCGGGGCCGCTGAGCGCTCGGGACGAGGAGCTGCTGGCGCGCGCCGCCGGGGCCATCCGAGAGGCCGGGGAGCATCTGGAACGGTGTCGGTTCAAGGCCGCGTTGGGTGCGGCCATGGCGCTGGCCCAGGAGGCGAACCGCTACCTGGACGAATCGGCTCCGTGGAAGACGATTCGAGAGGACCGGGCAGCGGCGGGCCGCGCGCTCTACGTCGCGCTCGCGCTGATCAACGCCTGTAAGGTCGCCCTCTATCCTTTCTTGCCGTTCTCCGCGCAGCGCCTCCACGAATTTCTGGGGTTCGAGGGAACGGTCGGTACGACGTGGGAGTTCGCGCCCGTGCCTGCGGGGCAAGCCCTTCGCGAGCCGCGGCCGCTCTTTCGCAAGATCGAGACGGCGGAAGCCGCCTCCTGACGGAGCTGCCGTGACCCTCATCGACACGCACACCCATCTGCACGAGCCCGTGTTCGCGGACGATATCGAGGCCGTCGTGGAGCGGGCGCGCGCGGCTGGCGTCGAGGCCATCCTCACGCTCGGCACGGACGTCGCGACGTCCGAGCGGGCTGTCGCGCTCGCTGACCGCTTCGATCTCATCTGGGCGGCGGTGGGCGTCCATCCGCACGAAGCCGACGCCTTCGACCATGAGGCGGCGGCGCGCCTGCGGGAGCTCGCCGAGCATCCGAAGGTGGTCGCCGTCGGCGAAATCGGGCTGGACTTCTACCGCAACCTCTCGCCGCGAGACGATCAGCTGCGGGCGTTTCGAGCGCAGCTCGACTGGGCGGGCGAGGTCGGCCTGCCCGTCGCGATCCATTGCCGGGATGCGCACGACGCCGCTGAGCCCATCGTCATCGAGTGGGCGCGGGCGGCTCGCGCCAGGATCGGCGATGGGCGGCCCCTGGGGGTCATGCACTACTTCAGCGGCGACATCGCTCTCGCCGAGCGATACCGGCGTTTGGGGTTTCTCATCTCGATCCACACCTCGGTGACGTACCCGGGGGCCGAACGGACGCGCGAGGTGGCCCGCGCGTTGCCGCTCGACGCGCTCGTGATCGAGACGGACGCCCCATACGGGGCGCCCCAACGCTACCGGGGGCGCCGGAACGAACCGGCCTATGTGACAGAGGCGGCCGCGCGGGTGGCGGAAGTGCGGGGGATTCCGGTACAAGAAGTGGAGCGGACGACGACCGCGGCCGCGACCCGGCTACTGGGCCTCGCGGAACGTGTGGCCAGGGGGATTCGGTGAAGGTCGCGACCATCTACGGGCCGGCGCAGCAAGACCTCGAGCGCGTCGAGGAGGCGTTGCAGTCGGTCAAGGAGGTGGACGAGTTCCCCGAGCTTCGCCGGATGCTCGAGCACGTCCTCGGCGGCGGCGGCAAGCGGATCCGGCCCGCCGTCGCGGTGCTCGCGGGCCATTTCGGCGAGTACCGGCCCGACTTGCTCGTGCCGCTCGCAGCGTCCATCGAGCTGCTCCACACCGCCACCCTCGTACACGACGACGTCATCGACGGCTCGATGACTCGCCGGGGGAGGGCCACCGCCAACGCCCTGTTCGACAACGCGGCGAGCGTCATGTTGGGCGACTACATGTTCGCGTGCGCCGCCGAGTTCATCGCCCGCACCAACAACATTGAGGTCGTGAAGCTGTTCTCGCGGACCCTCATGTCCATGGCGTCGGGCGAGCTCACCCAGGACATGAGCGCGTACGACTACGGCCAGGACACGATGGCGTATTTCCGGCGGATCTCGGGGAAGACGGCGTCGCTCTTCGCGACGTCGGCGCAGGGCGGCGCCATGATCGCCGGCGCTCCCGAGGAGGTCTGCATGGCCCTTCGGACGTACGGCGAAAATCTCGGGATGGCATTCCAGATCGTCGACGATATCCTCGACTTCACCGGGGACGAGCGCGAGATGGGGAAGCCCGTGGGGAGCGACCTCATGCAGGGGACGCTCACGCTGCCGTCGCTGCTGCTGCTCGAACGGGTGCCGCACAACAACCCGGTCGTGAAGCTGTTCAAGAATCGGCGCCGGCAGGAGTACGTCGCGCAGGCCATCGACATGATCCTGGCGTCCGATATCATCCCGGAGTCCTACGACGTCGCGCGCGACTTTCACGACCGGGCGATCTCCGCCCTCGAACCCCTTCCGGATGGCCCGGCGAAGACCGCGCTCATCGACATCGCCCACTACGTGATGGAGCGCCGAAGCTGACCGCGGCTGGCGTTGAGACGGCTCAGCCGCCCGTGCTAGGCTGAAGCGTCCTGCATGCGGGAGCGATCGAAATGCCGCTGTACGAATACCTCTGCCACGACTGCCACAAGGTGGTGAGCGTCCTCGCTCGCCGCACCGAAGGGTTCAAAGCCCGCTGTCCCGAATGCTCCGGCGCGAATCTCGAGAAGCTCATCAGCCGCTTCGCGTTTCACCAGTCGTTCCAGAGCAAGCTCGAGCAGCTCGACCCCAAGTACGACAAGATGATCGACGCGTCGAACCCCGACCTCTCGTTCGACGCCTTGGTCAAGAAGTACAAGCTCGACAGGCCGATCACCAAGCCGGACAAGTCCTGACGGCCGTTCGCGACGGCGCGGGCCCCGATACAATCACGGCGTGCGTACCGAGACCGGCGCTCCACGCAGCCTGAGCGAGATCGCTCGCCTCGCGTTCGACATCTATCGCCGGCACTTCAACGAGCTCTTCCCGATCGCCGTCTTCGCCGTACCCGGCGTCCTGCTCAGCGCGCTGCTGTCGTTGGATGTCGGGACGAGCGGCGCAGACCTCGCGCTGGCCTGGGTCTACTCGCTGCCTCTGCTCTTCTCGACCTGGTTCGTCAATGCGGCGCTGGTTGCGGCCGTCGGTGACATTGTCGAGGGTCGCGCGCCGGACCTGGCGAGGGCGTATCGCCGCGCGTTGGGGCGCGGCCACCGGCTGCTCGGCGCCGCGCTCATCGAAGCTGTCGCGTTGGTGGCGCTGGCCGCGACGCTCATCGGCTTTCCCGTGGCGCTGTACCTCGCCGTGCGCTGGGCGTTCGTGCAGCAGCGAATCGTGCTACGCGACGACGCCGTGATCGCCGCCTTCTCCGAGAGTGGACGTACGACCGGCGGGGCGTGGTGGCGCACGTTCGGAGCGCTACTCGCGCTCGCCGCCGTGAGCGCTGCCCCGGTGTTCGTGATCGGCGGCGCCGTCCGCGCGGTGTCCCTGGTGACCGGCGAGGCGCTCGCGGCTATCATGACCGCAGCGGCGCAACCGTTTACCGCCGCAGCAATCACGCTGCTGTACCTCGACCTGGAGTCCCGAAAGGAGTCCCATGGGCGTCTTGCTTGAGTCGGCGCTGCCCGGCCTGAGCCACCGGGGCAAGGTTCGCGACACCTATGACCTCGGCGACAGGCTCCTCATCGTCGCGACGGACCGCATCTCTGCCTTCGACGTCGTGCTTCCTACCGGAATCCCGGACAAGGGCGCGGTCCTGACGCAACTGTCGGCGTTCTGGTTCGAAATGACCGCCGACGTGGTGCCGAACCACTTCATTCGGCTGGCCGATGGCACTCCCGCGGACGGCTTGCCGTTCGAGCTCCCGCGGGAGTTCCTCGGCCGCAGCATGATCGTCCGCAAGGCCCGCCGGGTGGACGTGGAGTGCGTGGTCCGGGGTTATCTGGCGGGCTCAGCGTGGGAGGAGTACCGACGGTGGGGCACGGTCAACGGCATCCGCCTCCCGAAGGGCTTGGTGGAGAGCCAGGAGCTTCCCGAGCCTCTGTTCACGCCGACGACCAAAGCCGAGACCGGACACGATGAGCCGATGACGTTCGCGGACGTCGTGCAGCTCGTGGGGCCCGAGGCCGCCAACGTGCTGCGCGTCCGCAGTCTGGCCCTGTACCGGTACGCGGCTCAGTACGCGCGGGAACGGGGCATCATCATCGCGGACACGAAGTTCGAGTTCGGGTGGTTGGAGGACGAGCTCATCGTGATCGACGAGCTGCTCACGCCGGACTCGAGCCGGTTCTGGGCGGTGGACACCTACGAGCCGGGTAAGCCCCAGCCGTCGTTCGACAAACAGTTCGTGCGGGACTGGCTCACCAAGAGCGGGTGGAATCGCGAGCCGCCTGCCCCGGAGCTGCCGCCCGACGTGGTCGAAGGGACGGCGCAGCGGTACCGCGAGGCGTTTCGCCGGCTCACGGGGCGAGAACTCTGGCGGCCGTGACCGGCGTGGAGGACTGAAAGGGGGAGGTCCATGGCGAGCGTCGATGGAGGCGAGCTTTTGGTCCGCATGCTCACGCGGGCTGGCGTCCGCGAGGCGTTCGTGTTGCACGGAGGACATCTGGACGCGATCTTCCAGGCGGCGCTCGACCACGGGCTCCGGCTCATCGATGTGCGTCACGAGCAGGCCGCCGGGCACGCGGCTGACGGCTGGGCGAGGACGACGGGCCGCGTGGGGGTGGCGATCGTCACCGCCGGCCCCGGCGTGACGGACATCGTCACCGGGGTCGCGAACGCGTACCTGGACTGCAGCCCTATCCTCGTCATCGGCGGCGCGGCGCCGCTGGTGGACGCGGAGACGTTGCCACTCCAGGGCGGGATCGACCAGGTCGAGCTGATGCGGCCCATTACCAAGTGGTCGCATCGCATCACCCACACCCATCGTATCCCCGCGCAGGCGTTGCGCGTCGCCACGACGGGCCGGCCCGGCCCCGTGTTCCTCGAGGTGCCCGCGGACGTGCTCTTCGCACGGGTCGACGAGTCGCGCGCCGTCTTCCCCGAGCGGGTCGCGCCCGAAGCGCCGCCCGCGCCGCCGAGGGACGCCGTCGAGCGCGCCATCGCGTGGCTCGCCGAGGCCGAGCGCCCGGCGATTCTGGCGGGAGGCGGCGCGTGGTTCTCGGGGGCCGGCGACCTGCTCCGCCAGTTCGCCGAGCTCACCAACATCCCCGTCTTCGCCAACTCGAAGGCGCGCGGCATGGTGCCCGACGACCATCCGCTGTCGGGCCGCGGCTTCATGACGCTTCCGATGGCGGCGGCGACCGGCTCGGCGCCCCCCGACGTCGCGCTGCTCCTCGGCGCGCGCCTCGGCCTCTTCACCGGAGGGCGCGGGGGAGGCTTCGTCCGCAGCGCCCGGCTGATTCAGGTCGATATCGAGGGCGAGGAGATCGGCCGCAACCGCGACGTGGACCTCGGCATCGTCGCGGACTGTCGGAAAGCGCTCGAGGCGTTCGTCGAGGCCGCCGAGGAGCGGCGGTGGGTCCGTCGCGACGCGTGGCTCGAAGCGGTCGCGCGCGCCAGAGGGCTCTCGGAGGCGATGTTCGCCGACGCGCTCCGGAGTGACGCCGTGCCCATCCACCCGTACCGCCTCGCGCACGAGATCGCGCAGGCAGTGGCGCCGGACGCCATCATCGTGGCGGACGGCGGCGAGACGGCTTCGTGGATGGACATGGCGGCCGTCGTCCGGGGAGGCGGCCACTGGCTGTCGCACGGCTACCTCGGGTGTTTGGGCACGGGGATGCCCTTCGCCATCGCGGCGCAGGCAGCGCATCCCGGCCGGCAGGTGCTCTGCGTCATCGGCGACGGCTCGGTGGGCCTGAACTTTGCGGAGTTCGACACGATGGTCCGCCACGGGCTTCCCATCGTCACGGTGGTGAACAACGACCAGCAGTGGGGAATGTCGCTCCACGGTCAGGAGCTCATCTACGGGCGGGACCGCATCGTCGCCACGGAGCTCGGGCCGACGCGCTATGACCAGGCGGCGCAGGGCTTCGGGTGCTACGGGGAGCTGGTGGAGCGGCCCCAGGACATCGGGCCCGCGGTCCGCCGGGCGTTCGAGAGCGGCAAGCCGGCCTGCCTGAACGTCATGACCGACCCTCGCGTGATCGCGCCCGTCACGCAGGCGATGGTCGGCGGCGTGAAGCCCAAAGAGTCGGCGCCGGGCAAGGTCAGCATGCCGTACTACGGCGAGCGCGAGGTGTAGGGCGTACTCGACAGAAGCATCCTCAGTGCATCTCCTGGCCGCCGGTGATGTTGATGGCCTGCCCCGTCATGTAGTCGGCCTCGTCCGAGGCGAGGAACGTGATCAGCTTCGCGACGTCCTCCGGATAGCCGATGCGTCCGAGGGGGATAGCCGGCAGCACGCTGGCGATGGCCTGCTCGAACGGGATCGCGCCGCCGGTGGCCTGCTCGACGCCCGCGCGGAGAAGCGGCGTGTCGATGGTGCCCGGGCAGACGCAGTTCACGAGGATGCCGTAGGGCGCGACCTCCTTCGCGAAGGCCTGGGTGAACAGGATGATGCCAGCTTTGGAGGCGCAGTAGGGCGTGAGCCGTGCGTAGCCCGTCTTCCCTGCCTGCGAGGCCACGCTGATGATGCGCCCGCCTCCGCCCTGGCGGATCATCTGGCGGGCGGCGGCGCGCGAACACAGGAACACGCTGCGCAGGTTGACCGCGATGGTCCGGTCCCAGCCCTCGTCGTCCATCTCGATGATCGGCTTCGGCGGATTCCCGATACCCGCGTTGTTGACGAGGATGTCGACCCGGCCGAAGCGCTCCAGCACGGCCGCGAACGCCCGCTCGACGTCGTCGGTGACGCTCACATCGGCGCGGACCGCGAGCGAGGGCGCGCCCGCGTCCGTTAGGAGCGCGACGGTCTCGTCGAGCCGCTCCTGGACGATATCGACGATGGCGACCCTGGCGCCCTCGCGGGCGAACCGCAGCGCGACGCCTCTTCCGATGCCACTGCCGCCTCCGGTGACGATGGCGACGCGATCCCGCAACAACATGAGTTCGGTCCCCCTTTCGGGGCGATGATACGCGCGGGCCGGGGAATACGACAGGCCCCTCCGCAGGGAGGGGCCTGAAGCGAGGTCGACGCCGGCGTGCGGCTCACGCTGCGGCGTACAGCTCCTGCAGGTCCTCGAGTATCACACTGCCGCCGCAGCGGCCGCAGCGGAGCTGCCGCCCGACGATGCGGACGGTCTCGGGGAGCGTCGCGTTCGGGCTGAGCTGGAGCTTCCGCTCGCCGGTCGTTTCCACGACGCCCAAACGGCGGCTGCAGCTCAGGCACACCAGTTCGGCTTTCGTCTCGACCATCTCGGTTCACCTCCTGCGCGGCGGTTCCCTCCGCGCCAGGGCGGCGGCAGACGGGGGTCCGCCGCCAAGCGCTACGGAAAATGTAGTGACATCGCTATCGGATGTCAAGTAAAATCTCTGTGAAACCGGTCGTTTCGAAGGGAGGCCTCGAGGGTGGCGCGACCCTACGACCAGCTCTGCCCCATCGCCGCCTGCCTCAACGTCGTGGGCGAAAAGTGGACCTTCCTCATCGTTCGCGATCTCCTCTCCGGCCCCCTCCGCTTCTCCGAACTCCAGGACCGTCTCCCCGGGATCTCCCCCAACCTCCTCTCGGCCCGACTCCGCAGCCTCCAGGCTCAGGGCGTGGTCGAACGGCGGCAGTATCGCGAGCTACCGCCCCGCGTCGAGTACTCCCTCACACCGAAGGGGCAGGCGCTGCAGCCGGTGCTGGCGGCGATGATGGAGTGGGGCGCGCGCTTCGCCATGCCCGAGATGGGCGCGGCCGCGCGGTGAGCGCCGTCACATCGTCCGGGGGCCGTTAACCTTTCGCGGCCCGGCGCGTTCCTACAGGCGAAGACGGGCAGAGGGGGCGGAACCGTTCCGGCGGTTCCTTCGTCGGAACCGATGGCGGACCTCGAATCCGACCGTCACAATCGTTCCCACCAAGGAGGACCAACCATGATGAAGGTGGCAAGAAGCCGGCGGATCATGCTCATCGGCCTTCCGGCGCTCATGATCCTCGCGTTCGCCGCATCCGGGTGTTTCGTGCTGGGCGGACGGCTGTTCGTGCGGGGCAGCGACTCCGTGTTCGTGGGCATGGCCCGGAACGCGCTGCCGAACGTGCAGGCCGTCGACACGGACGTGGAGGTCAAGTTCTACGACGGCGACGAGATCCTGTCGACGAAGATCGTGCGCATCTGCACCCGCACGCTGCAGAGCGACGACGGGAAGGCGGAGGCGCCGTTCGAAGCGGTGCTGAAGAACAACAAGCGGGCCGACCGCGTGGAGACGCGGGTTCTGGTGCGCCTGCCCCTGGGGAAGAAGATCGACCCTGACCTCGAGTTCCAGAACGTCAACGTCGCCTGGATCGGCAGCGACTTCGTGATTACGGGCGAAATCTTCAACGACGACAACGAGGACTTCGAAGACGTGAAGGTCTGCGCCGCTGTGCTGGACGACGAAGGCAACGTGCTGCGTGTGGGCAGCGACGAGGTCGGCGACATCGACGAGAACGAGAAGGCGCCGTTCGAAATCACCGTCCCGCGGGACAGCGCCGCCGAAGATGTGAAGCTGTGGGTCGACGCCGAGCGGACCAACGGCGACGTGACGCGCCCGGTCACGCGGACGGCGACGGTCCCGAGCAAGACGGCCACACCGACGAATACCCCGACGAACACTCCGACCGCGACTCCGACAGCCACAAACACGCCGACAGCGACGCCGACGCCTACACCGTAGGTTGTTGCCGGTCTTTCGCCAGGAAACCGTCGGGAGGCCCCTGCGAGCAGCGGGGGCCTCACATTGTCTCCCTCCCGAGGGGCGTCCGCAGCCTCCCATGGGCCACGCATGGCCTGTATCTCCCGGCTGTGCCGCCGGGCATGGACCGTGTGACCCACGGCACGTTGACGCAACGCGGCGGCGCCCTCTAGAATCTACGCAGCAGCACGACCGAACGGGAGCAATGTGCAGGTTTGAGTAGATTTCGTGCGCCGCCGCCGTCGGGAACCGCGCCTGTGGACCAGTGGCTCACCCTGGGGCAGGCCTGCCGGCTCCTCGGCGTCGACGAATCGACCCTTCGGCGCTGGGCCGACGCCGGTCAGGTGCGGACCTTCCGCACGCCGGGCGGCCACCGGCGCTTCTCCCGTTCGGACCTGGACGCCTGGCTGAGCGGCCGGCGCGGTCCCGGCAACAGCCAGCTCGCCGACATTGCCTCTACCCGCATCCGCCGCCAGATCCACCGCCGCGCCGTCCACGAGGCGCCGTGGTACGCCGGGCTCGACGGCGCGACGCGCGAGCGTATGCGGGACCTGGGGCGGCGGCTGGTGGCGCTGGTCGGGGAGTCGTTTTCGCGCCGGCATCGCAGGGGGGCGACGCATCAGGCGGCGCGCGAGCTTGGCCGCGAGTACGGCGTGACGCTGCGCGGCGCAGGGCTGTCCGTGAGCCAGGCCGTGGAGGCGTTCACCTTTTTCAGGCGCACGTTGGAGGAATCGGCCCGGAAAGCGGTCGAGGCGCAGGGGGCCTCCGGTCTCGAGGCGTTCGAGGCGTGCGCGCAGATCCTGTCGCTGGCCGACGAAGTGCTGCTGGGGATGACGGAACACTACGACGGGTCCGCTGCCGTCGCCCGCGCGGCGACGCGGGCGGTGAACTAGAAAGGAAGCCCTCATGCTGGGCGTGACGCGACTTCTCTGCGGTACGGCGACCCCGGGGGACGCCCTCCGGTTCGGCCGGCAGGCGCGGAATCTGCCCCCGCATCTCCTGCACTACTCCGAAGACAAGAAGCCCGTCGTGGTCTGGAACATCATCCGGCGCTGCAATTTGCACTGCGCCCACTGCTACACCGATTCGCACGACCGCGACTACGAGGGCGAGCTGACCACCGCCGAAGCGAAGGCGGTCATCGACGACCTGGCGCAGTTCGGCGTGCCGGTCATCCTGTTCTCCGGAGGCGAGCCTCTCCTCCGGCCCGATCTGTTCGAGCTCATCAGCTATGCGCGAGAGCGCGGCATCCGCGCGGTGCTGTCGACCAATGGGACGCTGATCGACCGCGAGGTCGCGGAGGCGCTGAAGGCGTTCGGGCTCTCGTACGTGGGGATCAGCATCGACGGGCCGGAGGCGATTCACGACCGCTTTCGCGGGAAGAAGGGCGCGTTCCAAGCCTCGCTCCGGGCGATCCATCACTGCCTCGACGTGGGCATCAGGGTGGGCATCCGCGTGACGCTCACGGAGTACAACTTCCCGCACCTGAACGAGCTGTTCGACCTCATCGAAGAGGAGAACATCCCCCGCGCCTGCTTCTACCACCTGGCGTATGCGGGCCGGGGCGACCGCATCGTGAAGCACGACCTGATGCACGAAGAGACGCGGGCGGCGGTGGACACCATCTTCGCCCGGACGCAGGACTTCCACCGGCGCGGCATCACGAAGGACATCCTGACGGTGGATAACCACACCGACGGCGTGTACCTGTACCTCCGGGTGCGCGAGGAGCAGCCCGAGCGCGCCGACGAGGTGCTCCAGATGCTGCGCTGGAACGGGGGGAACCAGTCGGGCGTCGCGGTCGCCGACATCGACAACGTCGGCAACGTGCACGCGGACCAGTTCAGCCAGCACTACAGCTTCGGCAACGTCCGGGAGCGGCCGTTCAGCGAGATCTGGACGGACCTCTCGAACGATGTGATGCGCATCCTGAAGAACCGCAAGGGACACATCAAGGGGCGATGCTCCGTGTGCCCGTACTTCGACATCTGCAACGGCAATCTCAGGGTGCGGGCCGAAAGCTACTACGGCGACCCTTGGGCCGAGGACCCGGCGTGCTACCTGACCGACGAGGAGCTGGGCATCACCGAGCCGTACGAGCGGCTCGAGCCGGTGCATCGCCAGGTGGCGCGCTTCGGGCGCGCCGACGCCGTGCCTCTCACCGTCGTGCCGGAGCAGGTGGCGTAGATGGCGTACTACCCGATCTTCCTCGAGATGAAGGGACGGCCGGTCATCGTCATAGGCGGGGGAGAGGTCGGCCTCGAGAAGGTGCGCGGGCTGCTCGCCGCCGAGGCGGACGTCACGGTCGTGAGCCCCGGCCTGCACCCGGAGCTCGAGGCGCTGAAGGCGGCGGGCGCCATCAAGCACATCGCCCGCGAATGGCGGGAGGGCGACATCGACGGCTTCGAGCTGGTCATGATCGCGACCGACGACCGCAGCGCCAACGCCGCCATCGCGGCCGAGGCGAAGCGAAAGCGCATCTGGGTGAACGCGGCCGACGACCCGCCCAACTGCGATTTCATCCTGCCGTCGGTCGTTCGCAAGGGCAGCGTGACGCTCGCGGCGTCTACCGGCGGAAGCAGTCCTGCGATGGCGCGCCGGCTGCGCGAGGAGCTCGAGGTCTATCTCGAGCAGGAGATTCCCGAGCTGAACGACCTGCTGGGCGAGGTCCGGGCGCTGTTGCGAGAGCGCGGCGTCCGCCCCGAGCGGGAGACGTGGCAGCGAGCCATCGACGCCAGGCTTCGGGCGCTGCTGGCGCAGCGGCGCTTCGACGAGGCGCGCGCGTATCTGCTGCGAGCGCTCGGCGTCGACGGCGTCGGCGAGGCGGAGCCGGTAGGCGCGGAGGAACCGAGGTAGAGCCGTGCATATCTCGCTGGTCGGCATCAGCCACAAGACGGCGCCCGTCGCCGTGCGCGAGCGCTTCGCCCTGAACGGGGACGAAGTGGGACGGGCGCTGGAGCTGCTCAGAGAGGCCCACGAAGGCGCGGCGGTGCTCTCGACCTGCAACCGCACCGAGGTGTATCTCACGGGTCGGTGGCCGGTGCGCGACCCTGCGCCCGTCATCGAGGCGCTGGCGCGCGCCCGTGGTCTATCTCCGCCCGAAGGGGGCGCGCCCTTCTACGTCCGCACGGGGAAGGAAGCGGCGCGTCATCTGTTCCGGGTCGCCGCTGGCGTCGAGTCCATGGTCGTGGGCGAGGCGGAGATTCTGGGGCAGGTCCGGTCCGCGTTCGCCGCGGCGACGGCTGCCCGAACGCACAACGCCGTGCTGTCGCGGCTGTTCCACAGCGCCATCCGCGTGGGGCGGCGGGCGCGCAACGAGACCGGCATCGGCCGGCATGCCGTGTCGGTGAGCTCCACGGCGGTGGCGCTGGCCCGAAAGACGGTGGGGGACCTGTCGTCGAGCACGGTGCTCGTGGTGAGCGCCGGCGGCGCCGGCAAGCTCACGGCGCGGTCGCTCGCCGAAGCGGGCGTGCGGCAGATGCTCGTGACGAGCCGGACGTTCGAGCGTGCGCGGGAGCTCGCCACCGACCTTGGAGCCGCGCCGGTTCCGTTCAACCGGCTCGACTGGGCCCTCGGCCAGGCGGACATCGTCATCACGTCGACCGGAGCTTCGGAATTCCTCATCGGGCCCGAGCTGGTGCGGTCCAGCCGGAACGGCGATGGCCGGCCGCTGCTGCTCATCGACATCGCTGTGCCCCGCGACGTCGACCCGGCGGTGCGCGCGCTGCCCGGCGTGCATCTCTTCGACATCGATGACCTGCGGTCGGTCGCGCGGGACAACCTGAACGCGCGCAGGGCGGAGATCCAGCGGGTCGAGGCCATCGTCGAGGAGGAGCTGGCGCGATTCTCCGAATGGTTGCGTTCGCTCCAGGTGGTTCCCACGATTGCGGCGCTCCGGAAGCGGGCGGAAGCGATCCGTCGAGCCGAGCTCAAACGCACCCTGCCGCGCCTCGGCCTCGATGAGAACGCCCGGCGGCGCATCGAGGCGATGAGCGAGGCGATCGTCAAGCGTCTGCTGCACGATCCCATCCTGCGCCTCAAACAGGAGAGCGACGGCGAGCGCTACGTTCCTGCCGTGCGGGAGCTCTTTCAACTCGGACCGGGGGTCGCTGACGACGCGGAGGACGAGGAGGAGCCATAGCCGGTGCCTGCGCTCGTCGTCGGCACTCGCGGCAGCAAACTTGCGCTGACCCAGACGGACATCGTCGTCGACGCGCTGCGCGCGGCCAACCCCGACCTGGACGTCCGTGTCCGGATCGTGCGCACCGAGGGGGATCGCGACACGCGCACCTCGCTGGCGGAGCTCGGCGGCAGGGGCGTCTTCGTGAAGGAGCTGGAAGAAGCCCTGCTCATGGGCGAGATCGATCTCGCGGTGCACAGTCTGAAGGACCTTCCCACCGAGCTCCCTCTGGGCCTCGTCATCGCGGCCGTGCCCGAGCGGGCGGACGCGAGGGATGCGCTGGTGTCGCGAGACGGAGCGCCGCTCGCCGCGCATCCTCCCGGCGCCAGGGTAGGGACGGGAAGCGCACGCCGCGCGGCGCAGGTGCTCGCCCTCCGCCCGGACCTGCGCACGCTCGACATCCGCGGCAACGTCGACACGCGGCTGCGGCGTCTCGATGAAGGCGCGTACGACGCCATCGTCGTCGCGATGGCCGGCCTGTCGCGGCTGGGCCTCGCCCATCGGGCGTCCGAAGTGTTCGATCCCGCGGTGATAACGCCGGCCGTGGGCCAGGGAGCGCTGGCGGTGGAGGCGCGGGGCAGCGACGACCTCGCGCTCGAGGCGCTCCGGCCGCTCGACCACGAGCTCACCCGCGTCTGCATCGAGGCCGAACGGGCGTTTCTCCGCCGTCTCGGGGCGGGCTGCCGGTTCCCGGCCGGGGCGCACGCGACCCTCGACCAGGGCTCGGTTCGCGTGATCGGCGCGCTGGCCGAGCGGCCGGGCGCACCCGTCGTCCGCGGCGAGCTGCGCGGCGCGCCTGCGGACGCCGAGCGTCTCGGCGCCGCGCTGGCGGAGGAGCTGGCCGCGCGGGCCGGCTTGCCGCTCGCGGAGGTGAGCACATGAGCGGCCGGGTGCACCCCGTCGCGCTGGTGGGCGCAGGGCCCGGTGACCCTGCGCTGCTGACTCTCGGCGCGGTGGAGGCGCTCCGCGAGGCCGAGGTCGTCGTCTACGATCGGCTCGTCGACCCGCGCATCGTCGAGCGGTTCACATCGCCCGCGTGCGAACGCGTGTACGTCGGGAAGCTTCCGGACCGCCACACGATGGCGCAGGACCAGATCAACGCTCTCCTGGTCGAGAAGGCGCTCGAAGGCAAGCGGGTGGTGCGGCTCAAAGGCGGCGATCCCTTCGTCTTCGGACGCGGCGGCGAAGAAGCGCTGGCGCTGCGAGCAGCGGGGATCCCGTTCCGCATCGTTCCCGGCGTCACGTCGGCGGTGGCGGCGCCGGCGTACGCGGGCATCCCGGTGACGCACCGCGGCCTGGCGTCGTCGTTCGCCGTGGTCACGGGACACGAGGACCCGACGAAGGGAGACGAGGCCGTCGACTGGCGGCGGCTCGCGACCGCGGTCGACACCATCGTGCTTCTCATGGGCACGAAGACGCTACCGCAGGTGGTGGAGCTCCTGGTCGAAGGCGGGCGTTCGCCCGAGACGCCGGCGGCGGTCGTACAGTGGGGAACGCTCGCGAACCAGCGCACGGTGACGGGCACGCTGTCCGACATCGTCGCGCGGGCGGCCGAGGCGGGCGTCACGAGCCCCGCGGTGACCGTGGTGGGCGACGTGGCCCGGTTGCGCGACCAGTTGCGCTGGTTCGACGACCGGCCGCTCTTCGGCAAGCGGGTGCTCATCACTCGCACGCGCGAGCAGGCCAGCGAACTCGCCAGGATGCTGGAAGCGGCAGGCGCCTTGCCGGTCGAGCTGCCGGCCATCGCGATCGAGCCGCTGGTGGACGCTGCGGCGCTTCGTGAGGTCTTCGAACGGCTCGCCGCCGGCGCCTATGCGCTCACCATCTTCACGAGCGCGAACGGGGTACGGCTGTTCTTCGGCCTGCTGCGGGAGGCTCGGCGCGACGCCCGCTCTGTGGCCAGCCGGGTCGCGGCCATCGGGCCCGGCACGGCGTCGGCTCTCGAAGCGCATGGCGTCGTCGCTGACGTCGTCGCGGAGACGTACACCGCAGAAGGGCTGCTGGAGGCGCTGCGGGCGGCGCCGGTTCCCCTCAGCGGCGCGCGCGTCCTGATTCCTCGCTCTTCCGAAGGGCGCGACGCGCTCGTCGATGGCATCCGGGCGCTGGGCGCCGTGCAGGTCGACGACGTGCCGCTCTACCGGCCGGCGACACCCGATCCCGAGGCGGAAGGGCTGCAGGCCCTGCGTTCGGGCGAGATCGATATCGCGACCTTCGCGTCGTCGTCGAGTGTGCGGCATCTCGTCGAGCTGCTTGGGGGCGACGTGTCGCCGCTCGAGCGGGTGACCATCGCGTGCATCGGGCCAGTCACGGCTCAGGCGGTGAAAGAGGCGGGGCTCGAACCGGCCATCGTGGCTCGCGAGCACACCATCCCCGGCCTCGTTCGCGCCCTCGAGGAGGCCTTCGAGAAACGGGTGCAGGTTGCCCGCGGACCAGAACGGAGGACGCCATGATCGCGGAACTGCGGACCCGCACGGGATTCGCCCGGACACGCCGTCTGCGGCAGTCCGAAGGTCTGCGGCAGCTCGCGCGGGAGACCCGTCTGTCGCCCGCCGATTTCGTGTATCCCCTGTTCGTCATGCACGGCCGCGACACTCGCCGCGAGATCGAGGCGATGCCGGGGCAGTTCCAGCTCAGCGTCGATCTACTTCCGCGCGAAGCGGCCGAGCTCCAAGGGTTGGGTATCCCCGCGGTGCTGCTCTTCGGGCTGCCGGCGGCCAAAGACGAATTCGGTTCCGAAGCGTACGCCGACGATGGCATCGTGCAGCAGGCAGTGCGGACGCTGAAGGCCGCGGCGCCCGACCTCGTGGTCATCACCGACGTCTGTCTGTGCGAGTACACCTCCCACGGACACTGCGGGATCGTGAGCGGGCAGTCCGTAGACAACGATGCGACGCTGGAGTTGCTGGCGCGCACGGCGGTGTCTCACGCACGGGCGGGGGCAGACATGGTCGCCCCGTCGGACATGATGGACGGGAGGGTCGCCGCCATCCGTGAGGCGCTGGACCGCGAGGGCTTCACCCAAGTGCCCATCATGGCGTACGCGGCCAAGTACGCGTCGGCCTTCTACGGCCCGTTCCGGGTCGCGGCTGAATCGGCGCCACAGTTCGGGGACCGCCGCGGCTATCAGATGGACCCGCCCAACGCGCGCGAGGCGCTGCGCGAGATCGCGATCGATATCGAGGAAGGGGCCGACATCGTCATGGTGAAGCCCGCGCTGGCCTATCTCGATGTGCTCGCCCGCGCGCGAGCGCGATTCGATCATCCGCTCGCCGCCTACAACGTGAGCGGGGAGTACTCGATGGTGAAGGCGGCCGCGCGGCAGGGATGGGTCGACGAGCAGCGAGCGACGCTCGAGATCCTGACGGCCATCAAACGGGCCGGCGCCGATATCATCATCACCTACCACGCGAAAGAGGCGGCGCGCTGGCTTCGCGGTGACGTCGCGAGCCGCTAGCGCGCGGACCCGGCCTCGCCGCCTGCGTTCCGGATCACGCTGAGCTTCGGCGTCATGGGGCCGAGGCTCGTCCTGCCCCGGCGCGCCCGCTCGAGCAGGTCCCCCAGCGTATCGTCGGCTCCGCGCGTTTGCGCGACGCCGACCTGGGCGCGTACCCCCGCCTCGCTCAGAATCCGGGCGACCATACCCATCGCCCCCACGGCGCTCGTGCCCGGGAGCAGGCACACGATGTGGAGATGGCCGAAGGGAGCCGCCAGCTCTCCCGCCCGCAACTGCGTCCGCAGTGTGGCGGCGAGACGGCGGAACTGCGCATCGTCGTCGCTCCAGAGACTGACGATGGTGAGGGGAAGGCGATGGCGGCTCGACCGCCGAAGTTCTTCATGGGCCCGCAGCCGCAGATACCACTCGGCGTGCAGGCCGGTCGCCGCGTCGCGAAGGGCCAGCGTTCCGTCTGGCGGGCCCTCGGCCGGAGCCAGGCGTCGCTTCCGCCGCAGCGCCCACGCTCCGAGAGCCACGCCCGCCAGCGCGACGACGGAAAGAACGGCCGCCGCAACTGAGGAGCGGGCCGCCGCGAGCGCGAGGGCAGCCAGCGCCGCGACGGCGGCGCTGCTTTCCATAACGATCACCGCACCGCGAGACGAAACCATCACGCCTGCTCTTCGGAGCCGGTCCATCCAGCGATCCAACGGGGGCGTCGACAGGCTCGTTACAGGATGCGTGGCGGCTACGTCGAGGTCCGCAGCGAGCGGAAGGCGACGCGGGCAGCTTCGACGGTCCGGCCGATGTCGGCGGTGGAGTGCGCGATGCAGGTGAACATGGCCTCGAACTGGGATGGCGGCAGATAGACCCCCTGGTCGAGCATCGACCGGAAGAAGCGGGCGTAGCGATCCGTATCGGCGCGCTTTGCGGACGCGTAATCGCGCACGGGGGCGTCCGTAAAGAAGCAAGTCAACATCGAACCGACGATGTTGACCCGGACGTCGATCTCCGCCTCCAGCGCGGCGTCGCGGAGCCCTTCGGCGAGCTCGTGGGCGAGGCTATCCACGACGGCGTAGAAGCCCTCGTTGTCGATAATCCGTAGCGTGACGATGCCCGCCGCCATAGCCATCGGGTTACCCGAGAGCGTTCCAGCCTGGTACACCGGGCCGCTGGGCGCGACGAGCTCCATGATGTCCCGCCGGCCACCGTACGCTCCCACGGGTAGTCCGCCGCCGATGATTTTCCCGAGGCAGGTCAGGTCGGGCGTGACGCCGTAGCGCTTCTGCGCGCCGCCGTAGCCCAGGCGGAAGCCGGTGATCACTTCGTCGAAGATGAGCAGCGCCCCGTACGCCGACGTCAGCTCCCGGAGGGCCTCGAGGAAGCCGGGCTCGGGAGGCACCACGCCCATATTGCCTGCGACGGGCTCGACGATGACCGCCGCGATCTCTTCGCCCCGGGCCTCGAACAGCGCGCGCACGGCGTCGGCGTCGTTGTACGGGGCCGTGAGCGTCATCGCCGCAAAGGCGGCCGGCACGCCCGGGCTGTCGGGGAGCCCCAGGGTCGCGACGCCCGAGCCCGCCCGCGCGAGCAGGCCGTCGGCATGGCCGTGGTAGCACCCCTCGAATTTCACGATCAGGTCGCGCTTCGTGTAGGCGCGGGCGAGGCGCAGGGCCGACATCGTCGCTTCGGTGCCCGAGTTGACGAACCGCACCTGTTCGATGCTCGGCACAGCTTCGACTACCAGGCGCGCCATCTCCGCCTCGAGCTCCGTGGGCGCGCCGAAGCTCGTGCCCCGCTCGGCCGCGCGCTGCAGCACCTCGACGATGGCGGGATGGGCATGTCCCAGGATGAGCGGACCCCACGAGCAGACAAAGTCGATGTACTCGTTGCCGTCGACGTCGAACAGGTGCGAGCCCTGTCCGTACGCGATGACGATGGGATCGCCACCGACGGACTTGAACGCGCGAACGGGGCTGTTCACGCCGCCGGGCATGAGTTCGAGGGACCGAGCGAAAATCTCGCGGCTGCGTTCATGCGATCGCGACACGATGATGTCCCATCTCCTCTCCTGGCGCCGCCATGACATCCGCCGCCTGCGACGCCTTCGGACGGACCTCCCTCACTCTACGCGACCCCGTGCGTTGGGTCGAACGCTTGCGGGAACCGCGCGGCCAGATCGTGACTGGTTCTTGGTTGGTGGGATAGAAGCAGCGCCTGCCTTCTGGTATGGT
>JBBING010000027.1:0-25957 GCA_037444005.1 Chloroflexota bacterium | reverse complement strand
CTACCCCGCCTCATCTCTAGTGTGGTGTACGGGATCTATCTGGACCAGCTCAGAAATTGAACAGGCCCGCCTCGCGGCGGGCCCGGAGTCGTCGTTGGCGTCCGCGTTACGTGGACGGTCCGCCGGGGCCTTCGACGGCGATGTTGGCCTGGGCGCCCCAGGCGAGCCCGGGCTTCCCGACCTGCGGCTGCGTCGAGGACTCCTCGCTCGGCTGCTTCGCTTCCGCCGGCGTTCCGGGCGCGCTGGGCGGCGTCCCCGCCTTCTGCTGCTCGCGAATCGCGCGCCACTCCTCGACCGAGGTCGACAGCAGCGTCTGCAGGTCCTCGCCCTCGATGGTCTCGACCTCGAGCAAGACCTCGACGATCTGGTCGAGCTTCTCGCGGTTCTCGGTGAGCACTTTCTTCGCCGTGTGGTACGCCTTGTCGATGATGCGGCGGACCTCTTCGTCGATCTCCTCGGCGACCTTCTCCGAGTAGTTGCGCTGCTCGGCGATCTCGCGGCCGAGGAAGATGAGCTCTTCCTTCCGGCCGAACGTCCGCGGGCCCAGCCGCTCGCTCATGCCCCACTGGGTGACCATCTGCCGGGCGATGTGCGTGGCGCGCTCGATGTCGTTCTGCGGACCCGTGGTCATCTCGCCCAGCACGAGCTCTTCGGCCACGTGTCCGCCGAGCGTCGCCGCGAGCATGTCCTGATACTGCGACCGTGTGCCCAGGTGCCGGTCCTCTTCAGGCAGGAAGCGCGTGAAGCCGCCGGCCATGCCCCGCGACACGATGCTGATCTTGAACGGCGGGTCCGCGTGCGGCAGCGCCCACCCCACGAGCGCGTGGCCCGCCTCGTGGTACGCGATGATGCGCTTCTCCTCGGGCGTGATGACGCGGCTCTTGCGCTCGGGGCCCGCGATCACCCGGTCGACCGCCTCGTTGAACTCCTTCATCGAGATGCGCTTCTTGTTGGCGCGGGCGGCCAGGATCGCGGCCTCGTTCACCAGGTTCGCCAGGTCAGCGCCCGAGAAGCCCGGCGTCTGCTTCGCCAGCGTCAGCAGATCGACGTCCTTGTCGAGGGGCTTGCCCTTCGTGTGCACCTCGAGGATGGCCTGCCGGCCGCGCACGTCGGGCCGGTCCAGCACGACCTGCCGGTCGAAGCGGCCCGGCCGCAGAAGCGCGGGGTCGAGAATGTCGGGACGGTTCGTCGCCGCGATCACGATGACGTTCGTGTTCGTGTCGAAGCCGTCCATCTCGACGAGAATCTGGTTCAGTGTCTGCTCGCGCTCATCGTGGCTGCCGCCGAGGCCGGCGCCCCGCTGGCGTCCCACCGCGTCGATCTCGTCCACGAAGACGATGCACGGCGCGTTCCGCTTGGCCTGGTCGAACAGGTCCCGGACGCGGCTGGCGCCGACGCCGACGAACATCTCGACGAACTCCGAGCCGCTGATGGAGAAGAACGGCACGCCTGCCTCGCCCGCGACCGCCCGCGAGAGCAGGGTCTTGCCGGTGCCAGGCGGCCCGACCAGGAGGACACCGCGGGGAATGCGGGCGCCCAGCGAAGCGAACTTCTCCGGGTATTTCAAGAACTCGACGACCTCCTGCAGCTCCTCCTTCGCCTCGTCGACGCCGGCCACATCCACGAAGGTCACTGTCGGCTTGTTCCCGGTGAACATACGCGCGCGGCTCTTCCCGAAGTTCATGGCCTGCGTGTTCGATCCCTGGGCCTGCCGCATCATGAAGATGAGGATGGCGCCGAAGATGAGGAGCGGCAGGAAGTTGATGAGCAGCCCGATCCAGTTGCCGAACTGGCTCGGCTGCTTCACGTTGATCTGGATGTTGTCGTCGACGTAGTCGACGTTGTTGTCCTTGAGGAGCTGGAAGAGGTCCGTCCCTTCGGGCAGGCGCGACTTGATGGTGGACGAATCGCCCTTCAGCTTTACGGTGAGCGACTGTCCGGAGACGTCGATGCTCTCGACCTTGCCCTGCTGGGCGTACTGGATGACCTCAGTGAGCGTCTTGCTCTCGGATCCGCCCGAGGAGCGGAAGAACGAGACGACGATCGCGATGACCGCGACCAAAATGAGGAGATAAATAAAGCTGTTGCGCAGCCAGCGGGAATTCATCCATGCCCCGGTTCTAGGGCGTCAGCGGGACGACGTCCATCGTTGTCACCGTTATTATAGCCGTCCTTCGGCAGGCCCGGCCACCGCAGCCCACGGGTGCGGCCGCCCACCGTAGTATCGTCCGATCTTCAAACCACGGGAGCCGCGGCGCGTTACGAGGCCCGTTCTTCCTCGTCCGAAGCGAGCCGGCCGCCTTGCGCCCAGTTCTCCTTCGGCACGTCCTCGAAGATGATGATGGTGTTTTCGGGCGTGGTGTGGGCGATGTTGCAGATGGCCTCGGTGATCGCGCGCGCCAGCTCCTGCTTCTGGGCGTGCGTGCGCCCCGGCCACATCTCTACCCGCACGATAGGCATGACTCCACCTCCTGTGTCGCTGAAGCTGCGTATGGCGCCGGGCCAGCATCATCGCGACGGCAGGCCCTATGCGCGATAGTACGAACCTAGCCGAAACCCTCCGATTCCGCCTATCATAAAGGCCGTCGGAACGCCAGCTCCCCCGCCAGGAGCGCCATCGCCGATGACCAGTCCGGCCGTCGCGCTTCCCCGGTCCTACACCGACGAGGGACGCGCCGCCGCATCGACTGCGACCCTGGCCTCGCGAGCCGGGACGTTCGTTCTCCGTCACTGGGGCGCGCTCGCCGCCGTCGCGCTCGCTCTGGCACTGCACCTCCCGACGCTGGGATACTACTTCGGCGGCGACGACCTCGTCGTCATCGCCGACATCGCCACGAAGCCGTTCGGCCCCTGGTTCGCCGACGTCCTCCGGATGCGCGACATCACGCCGAGCTGGCGTCCCCTCACCCATCTCGTCTACTGGACCGAGTTCCGCCTCGCGGGCATGAACCCGCTGGTGTTCCGCTCCGTGAACCTCGCGGCCCACACGGCTTCGGTGGCCCTGCTGTACGCGCTGGTCGCGCGGCTCACGGGACGACGAGGCGCGGCCGCGTTCGTGGCCGCAGGGTTCGCCATTCACGGCGCCCATTTCGACACGGTCACGTACATCACCGCCCTGCCCCATGTGCTGGCGACCGGGCTCGTGTTCGCGTCGATGCTCTTCATGCACGCGTACGCGGCCGGCGGCGCCCGTCGGCACGGGCTCTACCTCGCGAGCCTCGCCGCCTTCGCCCTCATGTTCATGGCGAACGAGGGCTCGGTCGTCTTCGCGCCGGCGGTCTGTCTCGTCTACCTGCTCTACGCGCCGCGGCCGATCTCCGTCTGGAAGCTGGCTGCGGTCTCGCTGCCCTTCGCGCTCTATTTCTGGGGCTTCTTCGCCTACTACCAGTCCTGCTCGTGCCCGAACCTCAAGTTCGACGGCGACGGGATGTCGTGGGGATTCCACCAGGCCCGCAACCTGTGGATCTACCTCTCCTGGCTCGCGCTGCCCACGGGCAACATCGACTGGCACGCCGGCGTCCTTCACTGGACGCTGGGATCGGTTGTCCTGGTGGCGGCCGCGACGGCGTGGGTCCGCGGGCCCGAGTGGGCGCGGCTGGGCGCCGTCTCGCTCCTGCTGGCGCTCCTGCCGTACACGCCGGTGGAGGTCTGGACCGCGTCTCGCTACACCTACGCCGCCGCGCCCTTCTTCCTGCTCGCCGGCGCGAGCCTCCTCCTGCCCGCGTTCGACGCGGCGTCGCGCTGGTTCCGCCCGGGCGCGGCCCTCGCCGGCCTCGTGTTCGCCGCCGCGCTCATCGGCTTCTACGGACACCAGACGTTCGAGCACAACCGCGAGATCGGCGGCCGCAACGAGCGCTGGGACCTCCTGATGCGCGACCTCAAGGCGATGTACCCGGACGTGCCGCCCGGAACCACCATCTACGTGCTCGACGGCCTATGGTCGGATCCCCTGTGGCAGTGGGCCTGGCTCCCTTCGGTGGGCAAGCTCCTGTACGGAGACGCCACCGTCCAGGCGATGGACGGCCCCGACTTCGTCGAGCGTCACCCCGAGCTCCTCCCCAACGAGATCGTCCTCATGTACCGGGACGGCGGTTTGCGGCCGCCCTTCCCGGGCGAGCTGCCCATCGAGGCCACCTCGTATCCGCCGTTCGTGCCGTGAGCGGGCCCGCCTCCCGCGCTTGACCCCCGCGCGAGCCCGCGCGTACGCTCTCGCCCGTGAAGGCCGAGATCATCGCCATCGGCACCGAGATCCTCCTGGGCGAAATCGTCGACACCAACAGCCGCTACATCGCCTCCCGGCTTCCCGCCCTGGGCATCGACGTCTACTTCACCGCCACCGTGGGCGATAACCTCGCCCGCATCAGCGACGTCCTCCGTCTCTCCCTCGAGCGCGCCGACGTGGTCATCACGACCGGCGGACTCGGGCCGACGGAGGACGACCTCACGCGAGAAGCTATCGCGGCCGTGCTGGGCGAGGAGCTCAGGATCGACCCGGATGAAGAGCGGCGCCTGCGGGAGTTCTTCGCCCGGCGGGGCGTGCCGATGCCCGAGCGCAACGTCAAGCAGGCGGCCATCATCCCGTCGGGCCGGTTCATCCCCAACCCCCGCGGGACGGCGCCGGGCTGGTGGGTGGAGAAGGGAGACAAGATCGTCATCGCGCTGCCCGGCCCGCCGGTGGAGATGACCCGCATGTGGGACGTCGAGGTCGAGCCGGAGCTGCGCAAGCGGAGCGGAGGCGGTGTGCTCGTGACCCGGACGCTGAAAACCGCCGGCCTCGGCGAGGGTCACGTGGACGAGCTCATCAGTCCGCTGCTCAAGTCCACCAATCCGACGATCGGCGTCTACGCCCGCCCCGACGGCGTCCACGTGCGCATCGCGGCGAAGGCGCCGAACGAGGAGGAGGCCTGGCGGCTCATCCGCCCCGTCGAAGCGGAGGCGCGCCGCATCCTGGGAACGTTCATCTGGGGCGCAGACGACGACACGTTCGAAGGCGTTGTCGGCGACCTGCTGCGCCAGCGAAAGCTCACCCTGGGCGTCATGGAGTCGTGCACCGGGGGCCTCCTCTCCGACCTCATCACGAACGTTCCCGGCGCGTCGCACTACTTTCGCGGCGGCCTCGTGGCCTACCAGACGGAGCTCAAACTCCGCTGGGGTGTCCGTCCCGAGATCATCGCGGAGCACGGCGTCATCAGCGCCGAATGCGCGCGAGACATGGCCCGCGCCGCGCGGGAGTTCCTCGGCGCGGACGTCGGCGTCGGCATCACGGGCGTGGCGGGCCCCGATCCGCAGGAGGACAAGCCCGTGGGCACGGTGCACGTCGCCGTCGACGCGCCGTTCGCGCCGCCCCAGAGCGTGAGCTACACCTTCGCGCAGAGCCGCGAGGCCATCAAACGGCGGGCAGCCACGACGGCCCTCACGCTGCTCCGGCGCATCCTCATCGAATCGACCCCGCAGGCGCTGGTGTGAGGCGCCGCCGTCGCCACGGAGCGACGCCTCCTGCTACAATCGCCCCGGTGGCGGGCGGGGAGGGTTCCCTGTCTCGAACGTACGCGCTCTGGCTTGTCGCGGCGATGTTCCTCGCAGGCTGCGCCGTCGCCGCTGAGCCGTCGGCGCCGACCCCCTCGACGTCGCCGCAGCGCGAGCGCCCCGCGCCGTCGCCCATTCCGACGCTAGAGGCGCAGACCGACGCGCCGACCCCGGAACCCGACGTGAGTTGCCCCAGCCCGTTCGTGGACGCCACGCCTACGGCTGGCGCATCGCCACGGCTCACGCCCACCGCCGATGAGGTTCCACCGTTGCCAACGTTCGCGCCCCTCGCCCTCACGCCCGACCCGCAGCTCGAAGGCCACATTCGAGCGCGACTGGCGCAACAGGAGGAAGGCGCCTACGCCGTCGTCGTCAAGCGGCTGGACGACGGTGTGGGCGTCGCCATCGACGCCGACCGCGTGTTCTACGCTGCGAGCCTGTTCAAGGTCCCGGTCATGTTGGAGGCGTTCCATCAGCGCGACGCCGGCTTGCTCGATTTCGGCGAGACCTACGTCGTGAGCGACTACTACGACGGGTTCGACCTCGGGCCCCGCGCGCTCCGCCGATGCCAGAGGGTCACGCTGGAAGAAGCGCTACGGGCCATGATGGCTGTCAGCGACAACGTCGCTGCCGTGCTCGTGCAGGATCGGGTCGGCCCGCGCTTCGTCAACGCCGCGCTCGAGCAGCTCGGCGCCCGCCACACTGCCCTTCTTACCGACGATCTGCCCACGACCGCGGCCGACCAAGCGCTGCTGATGGAGGCCATCGCCCGAGGCGAGGCCGTGAGCCCCGAGGCCAGTCAGCAGATGCTGAACCTGCTGAGCTCCGAAACCTTCGACTTCGGGATTACCGCCGGCCTGCCCGATGACGTCGTCGTCGCCCACAAGACCGGCCTCTGGCACAACGCCACGCACGACGCGGGGGTCGTGTTCGCCCCGAGCGGACCCTACGTGATCGCCGTCCTGACCGACGGCGGCTTCGAAAGCGACGCCGCCGCCGTCATCGCCGACATCTCGCGCATCGTCTACGACTACTTCGCCGAGCGCTTCCCGGCCGAAGGGGCACGCCCGTGACGCGCCTTCGGGCCGTCCTCTTCGACCTGCACGGCACGCTCATCTTCTCGACGCGCGTCTTCACGCGGGATGACTACGCCGCGCATCTCGCCGAACGGGGAGCGCCGCTCGCGCGCGCCTGGGGCGTCGACCTGGACCTGCGGGCCCTGTGCCGGGACCTCATGGCCGCCGTCGAAACCGCGTGGGAGATCGGCATGTTCGAGGGGCGGAACGTCGATTGCCCCTTTATTGTGCGCGGGGCCTTCGCCGACCGCGGCGTGGAGCTCACGGACGCGCAAGCGCGGCTGTTCTGGAACGCGGGCCGGCTCCCGTTCGCAGAGTACGCCCAGCTCTTCCCGGACACGACGGACGTCCTCCGGGCGCTCCGCGACGCCGGGCTACGGCTCGCGCTCGTCACCAACCAGCCGTATCCGGTCGGCCTCCTTCTCCCCGACCTCGAGGCGTTCCGCCTACGTGAGTGGTTCGACGCCATCCTCGTGTCTCACGACGTCGGACACAGCAAGCCGCATCCCGTCATCTTCGCGCGCGCTCTCGACGCGCTCGGCGCGTCGCCTGGGGAGGCCATCATGGTCGGCGACATGCCCGAGATCGACGTGCAGGGAGCGAAACGCGTCGGGATGAGGGCGGTCCTCAAACGCAACGGAGACCGTCGCCGGACGACGCAGGACGCGGACTATGCCATCGACGACCTGGTGGAGCTGTTGGAGTTGCCGTGTATGCCGGCCGGGCTGGCGCGCGCGAAGCTCGCCCCCACGCCGACCCCGCACCCAGACGACAACGAGGGGCGGTACTGAATTGGGTTCGCGCGGTTTGACCCGCGGGCGCGGCGGCCGATAGAATACGGCCACAACTGAATACGGGGCGCTCTTATCAAGAGTGGTGGAGGGATCGGCCCTACGAAGCCCGGCAACCAGTCCTTCCCGCGGAAGGACCAGGTGCCAAGTCCGACCCGCCTTCGGGCGGGAAAGATGAGAGACGAGTAGGAGAACTTCTCGCACCACACGAGAAGTTTTTTGTTGCCCGGACGCCCGCCCCGAAGGCTCGCCTCCGGCATCAGGCATATGCATCAGATTGACGTCATTCGCTGGCTCCCCGAGGGACGCCCGCTGCTCCTGGACCAGACCCGCTTGCCGCGGGAGGAGGTCTACGTCGAGTGCGCGGATGAGCGTCAGGTCGCCGAAGCCATCGCGTCCATGCGGGTGCGCGGCGCCCCGGCCATCGGCATCGCCGCCGCGTATGGCATGGCGTTGGCGGCGTGGAACGCTCCCGAGGACGAACCGCATGAGGCGCTCCTTGCTCGGCTGCGCGGCGCGCGCGACGTTTTGTGCGCCAGCAGACCGACCGCCGTGAATCTGCAGTGGGCGGTCGACCGCGCCCTGGCCGCGGCCGCTGAGAGCGGCGCGGAGGATGACCTGCGGCAGGCCGTTCTCGACGCCGCGCTGCGCATCCACGCCGAGCAGCTCGCCGCCGACGAGCGCATGGGCGCGCTGGGAGCGCAGCTCTTGCCCGAGGAAGGGGCCGTCCTGACCCACTGCAACACCGGCGCACTCGCGACGGGAGGGCGAGGGACCGCCCTCGGTGTGGTCCGGGCCGCCTGGGAGCGCGGCATGCGCCTCCACGTCTTCGTGGACGAGACGCGCCCCCGGCTGCAGGGCGCGCGCCTCACCGCCTGGGAGCTCGCCCGGCTGGGCATCCCCTTCACGCTGCTGGTCGACGGCGCCTCGGGCATGCTCCTCCGGTCCGGCCGGATCGACGCCGTCGTCGTGGGCGCCGACCGCATCGCCCTCAACGGCGACGTCGCCAACAAAGTGGGAACGTACCTCCTCGCGCTCGCTGCCCGCGAGGCCGCTGTGCCGTTCTACGTGGTCGCGCCCGTGAGCACCATCGACCCCGCGACCCCCGTGGGCGGGCTCATCCCCATCGAAGAGCGCGACCCCGACGAGGTGCTCTTCGTGGACGGCGTCCGGCTCGCCCCCGACGGCGTCGTCGCGTTCAACCCTGCGTTCGACGTCACGCCGGCAACGCTGGTGACCGCCATCGTGACGGAGCGCGGCGTCGCGCGGCCGCCGTACGAGGCGTCCCTCCTCGATCTCATCGAGCGAGCTCCGGGCGCCGAAGGAGAAGCGCTGGTGAGGGAGCCGGCATGAACGCGGACCGCCCCACGCTCGCCATCATCGGCGGTTCCGGCTTCTACCAGATGGAGGGCCTGACCGACGTGACCGAGGTGAGGGTGAGCACGCCGTTCGGCGACCCCTCCGACGCCATCGTCATCGGCACGCTGGAGGGAGTGCGCACGGCGTTTCTCCCGCGGCACGGCGTAGGGCACCGCATCCTCCCGAGCGAAATCCCGGCGCAGGCCAACATCTGGGCGCTCAAGTCGCTCGGCGTCGAGCGCATCGTGTCCGTGAGCGCTGCCGGGAGCCTGCGGACCGATATCGAGCCGCTGCACATGGTCGTCCCCGATCAGCTCATCGACCGGACGCGCAACCGGCGCTCGACCTTCTTCGGGGGCGGTCTCGTGGCGCACATCGCGTTCGACGAGCCGTTCTGTCCACAGCTCCGCGAGACGCTGGCCGCCGCCGCTTCGGCCGCAGGCGCCGTCGTGCACCGGGGAGGAACCTTCGTGGTCATGGAGGGGCCGGCGTTTTCCACGAAAGCGGAGTCGCTCCTGTACCGTTCGTGGAACGCCGACCTCATCGGAATGACGGCGCTGCCCGAGGCGAAGCTCGCCCGCGAAGCCGAGATCTGTTACGTCACCCTCGCCTGCATCACCGATTACGACACCTGGCACGAGGGTCACGAGCGGGTCTCCGCGGACCTCATCCTCGGGAACCTGCGCGCCAACGTCGACGCGTCGAAGCGGGTGGTGCGCGAGCTCGCGCGGCGGCTCCCCCGGGAGCGCGCCTGCTCGTGTGGAGATGCCCTCGCGACGGCAATCGTGACGCCACTCGACATCGTCCCGGAAGAGACGCGACGCGCGCTCGAGCCCATCATCGGGAAGTACCTCACGAAGGCTGAGCAGCCCACCACGGAGGCGAGCCATGGCTGAGACGACAGGAGGGAGGGTCGTCTCGCGAACGCGGGAAGTCGAGTTCCTCGTCCGGCCGCTGACCGACCGCGATGAGATCCGGTGGTTGCTCGAGCCGCGCCGGGCGTACGCGGCCTACGCCCTCGGCCAGCTCGAGCCGCTGCTGTTCCCGCTGTCCCGGTGGTGGCACGCTCGTGGCGAGGCAGGTTGGGGGGTGTTGCTGCACTCGCGCGGGGGCCTGGGGAACGCCCTTTTCGTGCTGGGTGAAGCGTCGGCGGTACAGGCGCTCCTGTCCCTGCATCCCGGGCCGCGCCAGACGTTCATCACCTGCGAGCCGCACCACCTCTCGACCGTCGAGCGGTTCTTTATCCTCACGCAACGCCAGGTGATGCTGCGCATGACGGTGACCCCGGCCACGTTCCGGCGCTTCCCGGGCGCGGTGCGCCGCCTCCGGGGCGCCGACGTGCGCCTCGTGAACCGTCTGTACCGGACCGACGGCGCGCCTGCCTTCTACCTTCGCGAGCACATCGAGTCCGGCGTCTACTACGGCGCCTTCGACGGCCCCCATCTCGTCGCCGTGGCCGGGACGCATGTCGTCTCGCCGGAGCAGGGGATCGCGGTGGTGGGCAACGTCTACACCCACCCCGCGTACCGAAACCAGGGGCTCGCGAAGGCGACGACCAGCGCCGTCACCGAAGCTGTGCTCAAGCGCTGCCGGGAGGTCGTCCTCAGCGTCGATCCGGCGAACACGCCCGCGGTGGCGGCGTATCGTTCGCTGGGCTTCCAGGAGGCGCACCGCCTCATCGAGGGAAGCGCGTTGCGTCGTTCGTGGCTGGGCGTTGGGCCAGCTATCGCCCGGCTCGTCGCGCAGGCCCGCGGCCGGCGGTACGGCGCGGAGCTCGCCCGCGTACGGTTGCCCATCGAAACGTGAGCATCACAGAAAGGACGCGAATTCGAACATGACCACCCAATCCGTCGGGGGAGACATCAAGAATCCGGCGCTGGCCGAAGAAGGTATCCGCCGCATCGAGTGGGCGGCGCGCGAGATGCCGGTGGTCCGCCAGATTCGCGAGCGATTCCAGAAGGAGCGCCCGCTGGAGGGAGTGCGCATCGGCGCCTGCCTCCACGTCACCACGGAAACGGCGAACCTCATGCTCGCCCTGCGCGACGGGGGCGCCCAGATCGCCCTCTGCGCCTCCAACCCGCTGAGCACGCAGGACGACGTCGCCGCGGCGCTGGTGGGCGTCTACGGCATTCCCACCTTCGCCATCAAAGGGGAGGACAACGAGACCTACTACCGTCACATCCATCAGGTGCTCGACACACAGCCGCAGGTGACGATGGACGACGGCGCCGATCTGGTGGCGACGCTCCACCGCGAGCGAACGGACCTGCTCGCGAACGTCATCGGCGGCACCGAGGAGACGACGACCGGTGTGATCCGTCTGCGGGCGATGGCGGCCGACGGCGCCCTGAAGTACCCCATCATCGCCGTCAACGAGGCGGACACCAAGCACCTGTTCGACAACCGCTACGGCACAGGCCAGAGCACCATCGACGGGATCACTCGCGCCACGAACATCCTCTGGGCCGGCAAGCAGGTGGTCGTCGCGGGATACGGCTGGTGCGGGCGGGGCGTCGCGAACCGCGCACGCGGCCTCGGCGCGCAGGTCATCGTCACGGAGGTGCACCCCATCCGGGCCCTCGAGGCCTTGATGGACGGCTTCCGGGTGATGCCCATGGCGGAGGCCGCCGCGGTGGGCGACATCTTCATCACGCTGACCGGCGATGTGAACGTCATCGACCGCCAGCATCTCGAGGCGATGAAGGACGGCGCCATCGTCGCCAACAGCGGCCACTTCAACGACGAGATCAACATCGCGGCGCTTGAGGCGATGGCCGAAGCGAAACGCCGGGTGCGGCCGTTCGTCGACGAGTACCGCCTGGCGGACGGTCGGCGCATCTACCTGCTCGGCGAAGGGCGGCTCATCAACCTGGCGGCGGCGGAAGGCCATCCGGCCAGCGTGATGGACATGAGCTTCGCCAACCAGGCGCTCGCGGTGGAATACGTCGTCCGTTCCGAAGGCAAGCTCCCGCTGGGCGTGCACTCTGTCCCGCGCGAGATCGACGAGGAGATCGCCCGGCTCAAGCTCGCGGCCATGGGCGCCCGCATCGATACGCTCACGCACGAGCAGGAGCAATATCTGCGAAGCTGGCAGGCGGGAACGTGAGCCGCAAGCGCGCAGCCGATACCAGCCGCCCGAGAGGGGCGAGGGAGACCGATATGAGCACGACATTCATGACTTCACCGTCCCTGTTTCTGACCTCGGAGTCGGTGACCGAGGGACACCCGGACAAGCTCTGCGACCAGATCTCGGACGCGGTGCTCGACGCCATCTACCGCGACGACCCGTACGCCCGGGTGGCCTGCGAGACGGCCGTGACCACCGGGCTTGTGGTGGTCATGGGCGAGATCACGACGGAGACGTACGTCGACATCAACAGCATCGTGCGGGAGACGGTGCGCGACGTCGGGTACACGCGCGCGAAGTACGGCTTCGACTACGAGACGTGCGGCGTCACGGTGTCGATCAAGGAGCAGTCACCCGACATCGCGCAGGCTGTCAAGAGGTCGCGGGAGCTGCGCGCAGGGGAGGCGGCGGACGAGGAGGAGTTCGAAATCGGGGCGGGCGACCAGGGCATGATGATCGGCTTCGCCTGCACGGAGACGCCGGAGTACATGCCTCTGACCATCTCGCTCGCCCACAAGCTGTGCCGTCGGCTGGCCGAGGTGCGTAAGAAGGGCATCCTCGACTACCTGCGGCCGGACGGGAAGTCGCAGGTCACGGTGGAGTACGAATACGGCCGCCCCAAGCGCGTCGACACCGTCGTCGTCTCGGCGCAGCACGACCCGGTCGTGGACCAGAAGAGGCTGGAGCGCGACATCCTGGAACACGTGGTCGCCCACGTCATCCCACAGGACCTGCTGCAGAAAACCCGGTACCTCATCAACCCATCGGGCAGATTCGTCATCGGCGGCCCAATGGGTGACGCGGGCCTCACGGGCCGCAAGATCATTGTTGACACCTACGGCGGCGTCGCGCGGCACGGCGGGGGCTGCTTCTCCGGCAAGGACCCGACGAAGGTGGACCGCTCGGGCGCTTACGCCGCCCGCTACGTCGCCAAGAATCTGGTGGCGGCCGGGCTCGCGGACCGCATCGAAATCCAGGTCTCGTACGCCATCGGCGTGGCGCGCCCGACGTCGCTCATGGTCGAGACGTTCGGGACGGGCAAGGTGGACGACGAGACGATCCTGCGTTTGGTGCGCAAGCATTTCGACCTGCGTCCCGGCGCGATCATCCACCACCTGAACCTGCGGCGCCCGATCTACAAGCCGACGGCCGTGTACGGGCACTTCGGCCGCGACGACATCGACGCGCCGTGGGAGCGCCTGGACAAGGTCGATATCCTCCGCAAGGAGGCCGGCCTGGCGAACGATGAGGAGCGCGGGCCTGCACCTCCGGGCGCCGCGCCCGCGGAAGTGGGGACGTCCGCGGAGGGACAGGGCTAGACGCCGCGGCGCGCAAATTGCCCGGCGGCAGGGCTCATGCTACCATCCGGCTGACGACGTCTGCGCACAGGCGAGAGGGCCCCGGCTCCTCGCTTCCTCTTCCCGAGGCGGTCCCGTCCCATGCCCGAGATGACCAAACACGAACGCGTGCGCGCCGCTCTCGAAGGCGACCCGGTCGACCGCGTCCCTGTGAGCTTCTGGGGACATGACTTCGTCCGCGAGTGGTCGGCCGAAGGCACGGCCGCAGCCATGGTGGAGACCATCCGCCGGTTCGACTGGGATTTCCTGAAGGTCAACCCGCGGGCCACGTACTACGCTGAGGCCTGGGGCTGCCGCTACCGCCCCTCCGGGAACAAGACCGAGGGCCCGATCTACGAATCGGGAGCGCTGCGGACGCACGAGGACCTAGCGCGCATCGCGCCTGTGGACCCCCGCGGCGGCCCGTTCGCCGAGCAGCTCGAGGCGCTCCGTCTCATCGGAAAGGAGCTCGGCGGCCAGACGCCGTTCATCCAGACGGTGTTCTCGCCGCTCGCCACGCTGGGCCTGCTGACGAACCGCGATGTTCCGCTGGTGCGCGAGTGGATACGGTATCACCCCGAAGCCGTCGAAGGCGCCCTCGCAGCCATCGCTGAGACGCTCGCGGGATACGCCCGCGCCTGTCTCGAAGCAGGCGCTGCGGGCGTGTTCTTCGCGACGGTCGAGTGGGGCACGTCGGACAACGTGACGCCGGAGGAATTCGCGCGCTTCAGCCGGTCCTACGACCTCACGGTCCTTCGGGCCGTGCAGGACGGATGGTTCAACGTCCTCCACGTGTGCCGGCGCAACAATTTGCTGGAAGCAGCGCTGGACTACCCCGTCCACGCCTTCAGTTGGTCAATCCATGAGGAGGGCAACCCGTCGTTCGCGACCATTCTCCGTGAAAGCGACAAGGCCGTCCTCGGCGGTATCGACCCACGAACGCTCCTCGACGGCTCGCCCGAGCAGGTCCGCGAGCAGGCGGAGGAGGCGCTGGTCGCCACCGGGGGGAGGCGCCTCCTGCTCGGCCCCGGGTGCTCCATCTCGCCGCTGACCCCCGAGGCGAACCTGCGGGCCGTCCTCGCGGTGGTGAGGGCGGCGACATGACCCTGCTCGCGCGCGAAGAGCTGGCGCGGGCCGCCCCCGGCCGGCCGTCCGCCGTCACGGTCGGCGTCTTCGACGGCGTACACCGTGGCCATGTGCACATCATCGAGCACGTGAAGGAACGCGCGCGTGAACTCGGCCTGGCCAGCGGCGTCATCACCCTCCATCCGGACCCCGTGCAAGTCCTGCGCCCCGACCAGCCCATCGCCTACCTCACGAGCCTCGAGGAGCGCATCGAGCTCCTGCGAGCGACGGAGGTCGACTTCGTGGCCCCGCTGACGTTCACGTCGGACGTGGCCGAGCTGTCGGCCCGCGAGTTCGTCGAGCTGCTGGTGTCGGAGCTGCAGATGCGCCTCATTCTGATGGGCCCGGATCACGCGTTCGGCCGCGGCCGGGAGGGAACGCCGGAGCGACTCCGGGAGCTGGGGACCGAGCTCGGCTTCGCCGTCGAGATGCTACCCGAGCCCCTGCGCGCGTCGAGCGGCCCCATCAGCGCCACCGCCATCCGGCGCGCGCTCGCGGACGGCGATATGGAGACGGTGATTCACTACCTGGGGCGCCCCTACGCTCTGCACGGCCCCGTCGTCCACGGGGCCCACCGCGGCAAGACCATCGGGTTCCCCACGGCGAACATCGCCGTCGCGCCCGACCGGGCTGTCCCTGCCTTCGGCGTCTACGTCACCAGAGCGTACGTCAACGAAGTGGCGTACCAGTCCGTGACGAACGTCGGACAGCGCCCGACGTTCGACGCGGGTGAACGGACCGTGGAGACGTTTCTTCTCGACTTTCAGGGCGAGCTGTACGGACGCCTGATGCGCGTGGAGTTCCTCCACCGGCTGCGCCCCGAGATCAAGTTCGCGTCGGTCGACGACCTCGTGGCGCAGATCCGCCGGGACGTGGAGGCCACGAGGGAGTTCTTCGCATGACGACGGCGGCTGGCGCCTCCCGCACGGGCGACCCCGTGCTCGACGACGTCATCACGCGCGGGGTCCAGGAGATCATCCCAGAGCAGGAGTTCATCGAGGCCCTGAAGAGCGGTCGGCCGCTCCGGCTCAAGCTGGGCCTCGACCCGAGCAAGCCGGACCTGCACATCGGGCACGCGGTGCTCCTGCGCAAGCTGCGCAAGCTGCAGGACCGCGGCCACCAGGTCGTGCTCATCGTCGGCGACTGGACCGCGCAGATCGGCGATCCCTCGGGCCAGTCCGTCATGCGGCCCATGTTGACACCGGAAGAGGTCCGCGCCAACGCCGAGACGTACATGCGCCAGTTCTTCCACATCGTCGACCGTGAGCGGACCGAGGTGCGCTGGCAGAGCGAGTGGTACGACCGCTTCACCCTCGCGGACGTCATCCGCCTCGCCGCGAAGTTCACCGTCGCCCAGTTCCTGCAGCGAGAGGACTTCCGCGAGCGCTTCCAGGCGGGCAAGCCGCTGGGGATTCACGAGCTTCTGTACCCCCTGCTCCAGGCGTACGACTCGGTCGCCGTCCAGGCCGACGTCGAGTTCGGCGGAAGCGACCAGCGGTTCAACCTGCTCGTGGGGCGCGAGCTCCAGGAAGCGATGGGCCAGCGGCCCCAGTTCGTGTTCATCATGGACCTTCTCGTCGGCATCGACGGCAAGGTCAAGATGAGCAAGAGCGTGTCGAACACGGTCGACCTCGAGGACCCGCCGGCGGAGAAGTACGGGAAGATTATGTCGATTCCAGACGCGGTCATCATGGACTACTTCACGCTGGCCACAGACGTCCCCCGGGAGGAGCTGCAGGTCATCGCGCGGCAGCTCGCCGAGCGGCAAGTGAACCCCATGGACCTGAAGAAGCGGCTTGCCCGCGAGATCGTCGCCATGTTCCACGGCCCCGGGGCGGCCCGGGAGGCTGAGGCGGCGTGGACCGCGACGTTCCAGGAGCGCCACCTACCCGAAACGGGCGTCCCTGAATACCGCCTGGGCGCGCCTGCGCGCTCCGTCCACCTGGTCGACCTGCTGGTCGACGCGGGGCTCGCGCCAAGCAAGAGCGAGGCCCGGCGGCTCCTGCAGCAGCGGGCTGTCGAGATCGACGGCCAGGTCGTTCAGTCGCCGGTGGTCGAGCTGCGCGCAGGCTCCGTCATTCGCGTCGGCAAGCATCGCTTCCTGAAGCTGACCGAATAGCGCCAGCCGGCGGGACGCTCTGGTATCATGTGCGTACGAGCTCGCTACAGAGCCGCCCGGCCGAACGGGGGAAAGGAACCGGCGCGTTGGATACGGACTTTCGGATCGACATCGCGGAGGTGAACCGCAACATCGACAGCGCAGAGATCATCGCGCTCTACTTCCCGCTGTTGCGGAAGACGCTCCTCATGGACACCAGGACGAACGACCTCGACGGCCCGATGATCCGGGTCGTGCCTATGGCGTCGTCCCCCGAGGAGCGATTCAAGAGCCTCATGCGGATGCGCCCCCGCTTCCCACGGCCGGAGAGCATCGTGCTCATCCCATGGCCGAAGTACGTGCGCAGTCTCGTCGAGCTCGAGGTGTGGGACCACGTCGTGCGCCGGTTCGCGGAGTTCGGGAACCCGGCTATCGTCCGCAAGGCCGAGGCCTGCCTGCGCGACCTGTACCGCACCGAGCGAGAGGAGATCCTCCGCGCGATCCGCGGCGAACGCTACCAGACCCTCGCCGGGAAGCCAGGGCCGGATGAGGAGCCGGCCGACGACGACGAGGACCTCGACGACCTCTTCGACGACGATGACGACGAGGACATCGAGGGCCTCCTCGACGACGAGAACTGACGCTCCCGCGTCTCCGAAGCGCGCGCTCCCGTTGCCCGTCAGGAACCGGCGATGCTACCCTTCGAACGCCGGATCGTCCCGCTGGAGGTGTTGCCCTGCTCCGCATCTTTCGGCGTTCCCCCGAAACAGAGGCGCGAACCGAGCACGCCGTCGAGCGCACCCGTAAGACCTGGTTCTCCCACCTCGCGAGCGTCTTCGAACGCAGCGAAATCGACGACGCCCTGTGGGAGGAGCTCGAGGAGCTGCTCATCGGCGCTGACACCGGAGTCTCGACGACCCACAAGATCTTGGGCGAAGTGCAGGACCTCGTCGAGCGCGACCGCGTGCGGACGGCCGCGCAGGCGCGAGACCTCCTGCGTCAGACGCTGGTGCGCGTGTTGAACGGCGCGGAAGACCGAGGCCGGCTCTGGAGCGCCGCCGCCGAAGCGGACGGGAACCTCCCGCGGCCGGCCGTCATCCTGGTGGTGGGGGTCAACGGCACAGGGAAAACGACGTCCATCGCCAAGCTGGCCCACGCCTACCGGACCAACGGGAGCCGCGTCGTCATCGCCGCGGCTGACACCTTCCGCGCCGCCGCCATCGAGCAGATCAAGGCCTGGGGCGAACGCGTCGGCGCGGCGGTCGTCGCTCACAAGCAGGGCGCCGACCCTGGCGCCGTCGTCTTCGACGCGCTCTCGGCCGCCGAGAGCCGCAACGCCGACGTCGTCATCATCGACACCGCGGGCCGCCTGCACACGAAGTTCAACCTGATGGAGGAGCTGGGCAAGATCCAGCGCGTCATCCAGCGCAAGTTCCCCGACGCTCCGCACGAGGTGCTGCTCGTGCTCGACGCCACCATCGGGCAGAACGCGCTGGCGCAGGCGAAGGCGTTCGCGGAGGTGGTGAACATCACGGGCGTCTGCCTGACGAAGCTCGACGGCACCGCCAAAGGGGGCATCGTCTTCGCCGTCGTCGATCAGCTCGGCATCCCGGTCCGGTTCGTGGGAACGGGCGAGCGCGCCGAGGACCTGAGCCCCTTCGACCCCGAAACCTTCGTGCGCGCCCTCATGGATTGACCGCCGGGCTCTTCAGCCCGCCCGCGGCCATCGGGTATACTGTCGGCGCACGGGGATATAGCTCAATTGGGAGAGCGCTGCGTTCGCATCGCAGAGGTCGGGGGTTCGAATCCCCCTATCTCCACCAACGACGACGCCGGGCCGGACGAATGTCCGGCCCGTTCTTCGTTCACCGACGCTGGTCCGGTTCGCGGCCGCCCACGAACCGCGGCCGGTACTCCGGCTCTCGCCCCGAAATCTGGTCGATGTGCATCCGGTCGTGGCGGTAGTACGAGCGCAGCCACTGGAGGACTGTGAGCGTGCCGAACATCGGCTGCGTGGCCGTCCGGTCGAAGTCCTCGAGGCGCATCGCCGCGATCAGCGCGAGGGTGCGCTCGCGTTGACGCCGCAGCTCGGCGACGTGTTCCGCCACCGAATGCGCGTGCGCCCGTTCGAGAGGGATGGCGGGCGGCGCGCCGCGGACACGGCTGACGTCGGCGCCATCTTCCTCGAGCGCGCGTTCTACCCACGCCCGATACGCCGTCTCCATCTCGGCGAGATGGGCGAGCTGTTGCTTGACCGACCACTGGGCCTCGCCCTCGGCGTCCACGGGCGTCCGCTCGGCCTCTTCTTCCGAGAGGGACTCGACGAGGGCCAGGAGCCGCGCCCGCTCCACGGCCATCTTCGTGAGGAGTTCGTCGACCTGCGCCTGCGTCGCCATCCCGGGCTCGCTACTTGCTCGCGGCGACGCGATGCCGCTCGACGAAGCGCTCCATGCGTTCCAGCGCCTCCTCGATGAGGGCGTACGACTGCGCGTAGCACATGCGGACGTGGCCCGCGCCAGCAGCGCCGAACGCGGAACCCGGCACGACCGCGACCTTCTCCTCCATGAGCAGCCGCTCGGCGAAGAGCTCGTCACTCAGTCCGGTGATGGCGACGGACGGGAAGGCGTAGAAGGCGCCGCGGGGTTCCGGGCAGGTGAGGCCGATGCGGTTCAAGCCGTCGACGAGCAGCCGCCGCCGCCTGTCGTACTCCGCCACCATGCCCCGGACGTCCTCCTCGCCGTGCAAGATCGCTTCGAGGCCCGCCCACTGGGCGGCGGTAGGCGCCGACATCATCACGTACTGGTGGACCTTCATCATCGCCTCGGTCAGCTCGGCGGAGGAGCACGCGTAGCCGAGCCGCCACCCTGTCATGGCGTACGACTTCGAGAAGCCGCCCAGAAGGATCGTGCGGTCTCGCATGCCCGGAAGCGACGCGAAGCACACGTGCTCGACGCCGTACACCAGCCGGTCGTAGATCTCGTCCGACACGACGAAGAGGTCGTGCCGCTCGACGAACTCGGCGACGGCTTCGAGGTCTTCTCGCTCCATGACTGCGCCGGTGGGATTGGAGGGATAGCCCAGAAGCAGCGCCTTGGTGCGCGGCGTCAGCGCCGTCTCGAGGTCCTGCACGCGAAGCTTGAAGCCGTTGTCGGGGCGCGTGGTCACCGGAACGAAGACGCCCCCCGCGAGGACGACCGCAGGCTGGTACGCCACGTAGCCCGGGTCCGCGCTCAACACCTCGTCCCCTCGGTCGAGGATGGCGTGGAACGCGATCTGCAGCGCCTCGCTGACCCCGGACGTCACGATGATCTCGTTCGACGGGTCGTAGACGACCCCGTACAGGTGGGCGAGATGCCGTGCGAGCGCCTGACGCAGCTCGATGATGCCGTAGTTGCTCGTGTAGTAGGTCTGGCCTTCTTCGATGGACCGGACCGCGGCCTCGCGAATGGAGGCGGGCGTGACGAAGTCGGGCTGGCCCACCCCCAGCGAGATGACCCCCTCCATGCTGTCGATGAGGTCGAAGAACCGGCGGATCCCGGACGAGGAGATGGCCTGGACGGTCTGCGAAATGGAGCCGCGGCGAGCTACGTGGGCGTCACTCATACGTCGGTATCGGGGGCCGGCGGGTCCGAGGTGTCCGGCGCTGGCGCGCCGGCGTCCATCCGCCCGGCCGACCACAGGTCGAATTCTGGGACATAATACAGGAGTAGCTCGCTGCCGTCTGCCATGCGGACGCGAAACCCGAGACGCGTCTCCTCGCGCCAGCGCGCCACCACCTGCGCCACGTCCATCATCCGGCCGCCCACCTCGATGCGCCGCGGCTCTTCCGGAAACGACGCCCCGGCGTAGCACTCCACCCGCACCGCGAACGCCCGCAGCCCCTCGATTTCGTCCGGCACGGCGTCACTCCCCCGCGATGCGGTAGCCAGCGCTCGTCCGCTCGATCAGGATGGTCCGTCCCGCCTCGAAGGGGAGCACATGGCGGAAGTGCCCCGCTTCCAGATGATAGTGCTGGTGAGGCGGCCCTACGCACGAACACTCCTCGGGCACGATGGTCGTCCGGAAGCGAGCGCCCGCCACCTCGACCTCGAATTCGACCAGCGGAGGCGGGAACATGCGCCAGCGATCTTTCCTGATGAGAACGGTGCCCGTCTCGACGTCTTCGCGGGACAAGCGGCGGCGGTAAGTCGCGCCCATCGCGACGCCCCCTTTGCGTCAGGAACGACTGCGCGCAGCATACCAGCGGCGCGCGCCCGTCCCCTAGAGCGGAGGCCGCTTCTGCGTCCAGCCCGTCGCCTGTTCGTAGGCGTGGGCGATGCGGAGCACCGTCGGCTCGTCGAACGGCTTCCCGATGATCTGGAGGCCCACCGGCAGGCCCTCGTGGAACCCGCAGGGAACCGAGATGCCAGGCAACCCGGCGATGTTCACCGGGATGGTAAACACGTCGCTCAGATACATCTCGTACGGATCGTCGACCTTTTCTCCGAGGCGGAAGGCGACACTGGGGCTCACCGGCCCCACGAGCGCGTCGACCTTCTGGAACGCCACGTCGAACTCACGGCGAATGAGGGTGCGCACTTTCAGGGCCTTCAGGTAATACGCGTCGTAGTATCCGGCCGAGAGCGCGTAGGTCCCGAGCATGATGCGGCGCTTCACTTCGTCCCCGAACCCGTACTGACGCGTCCGCTCCATGTTGTCCCACATACTGACGCCGTCCAGGTACGAGTACCCGTACTTCACGCCGTCGTACCGGGCCAGGTTCGCCGAGGCCTCGCTCGGCGCGATGATGTAGTACACGGCGAGGGCGGCGCCGGTGCTGGGAAGCGAAACGCCCGTCACGATCTCGGCGCCTTCGCGCTCGAGGACGCGCAGCGCCTCCTCGACGCGCTCGCGCACGCCCGGGTCGAGATTCGGCGGGAGGTACTCGTCGGGCACGCCGAGCCGCAGGCCTCGCACGCCCTGCCCGAGCGCCGCCGTAAAGTCGGGCGTCTCCACCGGCGCCGACGTCGAATCGCGCGGATCGTGGCCGCAGATGGCGTTGAGCACGATGGCGGCGTCTTCGACCGTGCGCGTCAGGGGCCCGATCTGGTCGAGCGAGCTGGCGAACGCGACGAGACCGTACCGGCTCACCCGGCCATACGTGGGCTTGATCCCGACGACGCCGCAGAGCGCCGCCGGCTGACGGATGCTGCCCCCGGTGTCCGATCCGAGCGTGTACACGGCCATGCCCGCGGCCACGGCCGCCGCGGAGCCGCCCGATGATCCGCCCGGAACGCGGTCGAGATCCCAGGGGTTCCGCGTGGGGAAGAACGCCGAGTTCTCCGTGGATGAACCCATGGCGAACTCGTCCATGTTCAGCTTCCCCAGCATGACCGCGCCCGCCGCATGGAGCCGCTCCATCACAGTCGCGTCGTACGGGGGCACGAACGACTCTAGCATCCGCGAGCCGCACGTGGTGCGCACGTCCTTCGTCACGATGACGTCTTTGATCCCCGTGGGAACGCCGGTGAGGGGCGTGGCGTCGCCAGCCGCGATCCGGCGGTCGGCCTCCTGCGCCTGGGCGAGCGCCAGATCCGCTGTGACCGTGATGTACGCCCGGACCTTCGGGTCGATGGCGCGAATGCGTTCGAGGTGGGCCTGGGTCAGCTCGCGAGACGAGACCTCGCGTCGCCGCAGCAGGTCCGCCGCCTGCGCGATGGTGAGCCCGGTGAGCTCCGCGCTCATTCTAGCACCGCCCGCACGCGGAAGTAGTCGCCCTCGCGCACGGGAGCGTTCCGCAGCACGTCCTCGACGGGCATCGACGGCCGCACTTCGTCGTCGCGCTCGACATTCACGAGGTCGAGGGTGTGCGCCGTCGGCGGGACGCCCTCCGTGTCGATCTGGCGCAGGACATCGAAGTGGTCGAGGATGTCCGAAAGCTGGGCCTGGAATCGCTCGACCTCCTCGTCGGTCAGGGCGACGCGCGCGAGGCGAGCGACGTGAAGCACGTCCTCACGGCTCAGGGGCATGGATGAACCTCCGCTCTGCGCTCCGATGGTAGCACGCGCGGCCTGTTCGGTCCCCCGTTCGCTTGCCCGCGCCCACGCGGAGCCGTACAGTCGCATCGACAGAACTGCGAAGGGGAGGCGACCATGGACCGGGCGGCGGCGTGGGACCTGCTCTGCGAGTACACGAAGACGGACGCGCTGCGCAAGCACGCGCTCGCCGTCGAGGCCATCATGCGGCACTTCGCCCGCAAGGAAGGCGAGGACGAGGAGCGCTGGGGCATCGTCGGCCTCTTGCACGACTTCGACTACGAACGCTGGCCCACGGCTGAGGGCCACCCGTTCGAAGGGAACAAAATCCTGAAGGAGCGCGGCTATCCCGACGACGTATGCGAGGCCATCATGGGGCACGCCGACTACACGGGCGTCCCCCGTACGACGCGCATGGCCAAGGTGCTGTACGCGGTCGACGAACTCTCCGGGCTCGTGACGGCCACGGCGCTCGTCCGCCCCAACAAGAGCATCTTCGAGGTCGAGCCGGCTTCGGTACGCAAGAAGATGAAGGACAAGGCGTTCGCCCGCTCGGTGAACCGCGAGGACATCGTGAAGGGCGCCGAGGAGCTCGGCATGCCGCTCGACGAGGTCATCGCCGAGGTCATCGAGGCGCTGAAAGGCGTCGCCGACGCCATCGGACTCCGGGGGACGGCGTAACGGGCGCTTCGGCCGCCCGTTTGGATCGGGCGGACGCGCGCGGGTATACTCCAGCGAGATTCGACGAGGCAGAACGAATGCCGAAGCGACGTCACCCTGGACGCGCCCCGCTCCCGCGGCCCTCGGTCCGCCCGGCGCGCGGCGGCGCGTACGACCGCGGATCCGGGCTGTCGGCGCTGCCCGCGAGCAGCGTCTACCTCCCGCCCGCGCCGCGGCCGCAGCAGCCGAGGCGCCGCGAAGACCTCCCGGAGGCGCTGCACGAGGTCGACCGCGCCTACGTCATCCGCGAGATGCGCCGCATCCTCGCCGTCACGGCCATCATCGTGACGCTCCTCATCATCGCCGCCGTCCTGCTGTAAGCTCCCGGGCCTCGGGAAAGCGCGTCGAAGGCGCCCGTCAGCGCCCCGACGGTCGCATGTCGTCGAATGGTCGAAGCGGCCGCGTGAGGCGGACGAACCCCTGCGGCCGAAAAGGCGCGCGGAGGGGCGATGTATGCCCCTCCGCGCCGCCACGTCACGCCGCCTACCGCGCGTAGGCGATCATGATGCCCATGTTGTCCGGGTCGGACTCCATCTGGTTGTACTGCTGATGAATCCGGAGGTACTGCCTTTTGCTAAACGTCAGGTTGGGCTTGCAGACGGTCTGGGACTCCACGTTGTCGTGGACGTTCTTCCCGCCTCTGGTTCGCGGGTCCTGGTAGATGGGGTCGTCGTCGTAGTGGACCCGGTGGTCGACAGGATGCCCCGGCGTTCCGGCGCCCGGCCCCGGCCGCTCCATCGACTGGTAGTAGTAGCCCGCCACCGACGTGCAGTAGTACTGCCCCGTGGACCGGTTCTCGAGCGACGTGCTGATGGCTTCGCCGTGGCCGTGGCCGCCGATGGCGACGATGGTGCCCGAGAACGTCGCCCGCCAGTCCTTGTGCGTGTCCGAGTAGCCCGGCCCCATGGGCAGCTCGGAGTCGTTGCAGTTGTCGATATCGAACCAGAGCGGGCGGACGGGCGTCACGCCGCTGGTCGTCCACTTGAAGGTGAATTCGAGGTAGACGGTTTGCTGCATCATGGACATGTTCATGAAGTCCGTGATGAGCATCCACCTGTCGCTAGACCCCACCCGGTACCCGTAGTTCTCGGCGGTGAGGTCCATGATGGTGCGTTCGTTCCCGGAGGCGAAGATGCGCTCGTTGCCGCCCATAAGCGCGCCGAGCTGTTGCACCGGCCCGCCGAAGAGGTTGGGAGGACAGGTCGCATCGCCTCTCGCCCGGCTCAACAGCACCATGTGGTGCAGCATGATGCCGGTGTCGAAGTTCGCCGTGCTGCCGTCGGCGTACACGAGGTTCGGGATGATCGCCCCGATGTAGCAGTCCGTACACGGCAGCGGAACCGACCGGTTGATGCAGGTGACGCCGCCCAGCAACTGCAGGAGCACGCCACCGAGGCTGTAGCAGTTGTCGGTCGTCAGGAAGTTCTCCTGCTCGTCCATTGCGGGGACGGTGTAGGGACCCCACCGCACGGTGGTGGTGTTCCAGGTCGCGGCATGCGCGATGTCCGTCCGGCCACTGGCGTCGCGGCTCAGCATCGCGACCGCCGCCAGCACGAGGCCGACCGCCAGAATGCCCAAGGTCCTTCGCACGCGAATCCTCCTCCTGACACAGGACTTCTAGGGTGTCGTCGATGAGCGCTCTCGATGCGCCGCCGGGGCGAGCGGAGCGGCGCCGCCCACGACAGCCGTGTCCGCGGCCCGTGACGAGAGCGAGCGCGGGCCGCGTCTCGTGAGACCACACGTGTTCGTCGACTCCCGGCGCGATCCTCCTTTCTCTGAATAGAATCCTATTCATCAACCGACCGCGACTCGCTCTCCCCCTCTGGCTAACGGGCGAGCGAAGCCGATGTCGCCTCGATGAGGAACCGGCGCACATCCTCCCGCGAATACCGGTCCCGGTGCTCGAGCCAGTACGCCGCCATGTGCTGCGTCAGACCCACCAGCGCTTGCGCCGTCAGCTCCGGGTCGAGCGGAATCATGGCGCCGGCCGCGATGGCCTCCTCGATGAGCGGCCTGAGCGTCGCGGCGTGAACGGAGAAGGCCCACGTCGAGAGCCGCCCTGCGGAGGTGTTCAGGGCGTCGGCGGCGCGCGTGAAGTAGAGGAACCCCTTCTCGTTCTCCTCCACGAAGTCCAGGTACACGTCCAGCCCTCGCGCGAGCCGCTCCATGACCGGCCCTTCCGTGGCGTAGGCCTGCTCCAGGCGCGCCCGCAGCCGCTCCGTGTACTCCGTCACCAGCGCGACGAACAGGTCCGCCTTGCTTTCGAAGTAGAGATAGAACGTGCCGACCGACAGCCCGGCCCGCTCGACGATCTCCTCGATACGCAGGTCCGGGAACCCGTACTCCCGGATGAGCTCGACCGCGGCCGTCATCAAGCGCTCGCGAACCTCCGGATTCGGGGTCTGGAGCTTCCTGCGGGGTCGCGGCGGGCGCTTCGTGGGCCGGATGGCTGACATGATGAATGCAACTGTACTCATTTCCTTTCGTTTGTCAAGCCTCCCGAGCCGGCGGATAACGAAATTGCTCCGCCGACGTAGGGCATTCTCCTCAGAAGTTGATGGGGACGCCGCTCAACGCCGCCGGCCCGATGTTCCCCACCGGGCCTGTCGGGCATGACGGCTCGCTAGCCGCCTCGATCATTTGCACGAACGGGCAGCAGCATCTTGACAAGCCCCCCCGTATACGATGGGGCCGCAGCGTGACCCGGCCATGCCAGGCTACATTACACAGTAGAGGGCGTGTCATGATCACAAGATGATTCCATCCGGCAAGATGATTCCGCCG
>JBBING010000026.1:0-25964 GCA_037444005.1 Chloroflexota bacterium | reverse complement strand
CTGCGCGGCGGCGAGCACGTCGCCGCCCGACGAGGCCGCCGGGACGTCCTCGGGCAGGGCGGGCGGCGACGCCTCCGTCGCCAGCGGCGTCGGTGTCGACGGCGGGGCGGATGTCGGGCTCGCGGGCGGCGTCGCGGTGCGCGTGGCCGTGGGCGTCGCCGATGGCTCGGGCGTCGAGGTCGGCGCGTTGGCCGTGGCGCTCGGCGTCGGAGACGACGTCGGCGTCGGGCTCGGGGCCGCGCGGACGGTGACGGAGCCGCGCATGAACGGGTGGATGGCGCAAAAATACGTGAACGTCCCCGGCGTCGAGAACGTGCGGCTGAAGCCTTGGCCTGTCGTGAGCGTGCCGGAGTCCCAGGTGTCGGCCTGACCGGCGTCGCTCGTGGAGGTGTGAGGCGCCTGCCCGGTGTTGGTCCAGACGACGGTGTCGCCGGCGTCCACCGTGATGGCGGACGGTGAGAACGCGAAGTCGACGATCTCGACGGAGACCTCGGCTGCGGCGGCGGAGCGAGGGCTCGCGGCCGGCGCCAGGGCGGCCGCTGCGACCGCGAGCGCTACGGCGTGCCGGCGCCATGAGATGTGCGGCATCGATGGCTCCGCGGACGGATGAACGGGCGGGGCTCGGCTCGATCTGCGATACGACGGAGCCCGGCGGATGGATTCGCCGGTTACAGCGGAATGTTGCCGTGCTTCTTGGGCGGCAGGTGGTCGACCTTGTTGCGCAGCATCTCGAGCGCCACCGCGATCTTGGCGCGCGTGTCCCGCGGATCGATGACGTCGTCGATGAAGCCGCGCTGCGCGGCGACGTAGGGGTTGGCGAAGCGGTCGGCGTAGTCGCGGATGAGCTCCTGACGCGTCCGCTCGGGGTCCTCCGACTGTTGAATGCGCTGGCGGTGGATGATGTTGACGGCGGCGTCGGGCCCGACCACGGCGATCTCGGCGATGGGCCACGCGTAGTTGATGTCGCCCCGCAGGTGCTTCGATCCCATGGCGTCGTAGGCGCCGCCGTACGCCTTGCGCAAGATGACGGTCACTTTAGGCACCGTGGCCTCCGAGTATGCGAAGACGAGCTTGGCCCCGTGCGTGATGATGCCGCCGTACTCCTGCGCGGTGCCCGGAAGGAAGCCGGGCACGTCGACGAACGTCACGATGGGGATGTTGAAGGCGTCGCAGAAGCGGACGAAGCGCGCGGCCTTGCGCGACGAGTCGATATCCAGGACGCCCGCCAAATACAGCGGCTGGTTCGCGACGACGCCCACGGTCCGCCCGGCGATACGCCCGAATCCCACGACGATGTTCGGCGCCCACTGCGCATGGACCTCCATGAAGTCGCCGAGGTCCAGCACGCGGTGGATCACCTCGCGGACGTCGTAGCTCTTCTTCGGGTCGTCGGGGACCACGTGCAGGAGGTCCTCGTCGCGCCGGAAGGGGTCGTCGCCGGTTTCGACGACGGGCGGGTCCTCCATGTTGTTGAGGGGCAGGAAGGACACCAGGCGGCGCACTTCGAGGAGGCAGTCCTCCTCGCCCTCGATGGCGAAGTGGCAGACGCCGCTGCGGGTCGCGTGCGCCGTGGCGCCGCCGAGCTCTTCGTGCGTCACGTCCTCACCCGTCGCCGCCTTGATGACGTCCGGGCCGGTGAGGAACATCTGCGAGGTGCCCTGCACCATGAAGATGAAGTCGGTCATCGCGGGCGAGTACACGGCGCCGCCCGCGCACGGGCCGAGGATGACCGAGATCTGCGGGATCACGCCGGAGGCCAGCACGTTGCGCAGGAAGACCTCTCCGTAGCCGGCCAGGCTGGCGACGCCCTCCTGGATGCGCGCCCCGCCGGAGTCGTTGAGGCCGATGACCGGCGCGCCCGTCTTCATCGCCAGGTCCATCACCTTGCACATCTTCTCGCCCATCACCTCGGACAGCGAGCCGCCGAACACGGTGAAGTCCTGCGAGAAGACGAAGACGAGCCGGCCCTCGATCTTGCCGTACCCGGTGACCACCGCGTCGCCGAGGTACTTCTGGCGGTCGAGGCCGAACTCCGTGGCCCGGTGAGTGACCAGGGGGTCGAGCTCTTCGAAGGTGCCCTCGTCGAGCAGGATCGCCAGACGCTCGCGCGCGGTCAGTTTGCCGCGCGCGTGCTGGGCATCGATTCGTTTCTGGCCGCCCCCGAGCTTCGCCTGTTCTTTCAGCTCGAGCAGCCGTTGCAGACGTTCTTCTACCGACATGGGCCGGTGAGGATGCTAGCACGGGGTCGTACGGTGCGCAATTGAAGGAATCTATTGCCCTTCGGGCGTCGGCGTGGGCGTGGGAATGATCAGCACGTCGCCGATGTGCAGGCCTCGCGGGTCGATGCCGGGATTCGCCGCGAGGAGCTCTTCGGTGCTGATGCCGAACTTCTGAGCGATGAGCTCCGGATAGTCGCCCTCCTGCACCACGTAGGTCAACCGCCCGTCTTCGACGCGGGTGACGGGCGTCGGCGAGGGGCCCGAGGGCACGGGCGTCGCCGTGGGCGCGGGCGTGGGCCTGGGGGTCGACGCCGCGGGCGCCGTGGGCGCGGGCGTTCCGGCCGCGAGCGGAATCACGATGCGCTCGCCGATGACGAGTCGCGTCGGGTCGAGGCCTGGGTTCGCCTCGAGGATCGCCTCGATGCTGACGCCGAACGTTTCCGCGATGCCCGCGACGGTATCGTCGGGCTGGATCTCGTAGGTGCGGGGCTGATTCGGGGCCGCCTGGAGGCCCCCGCCGCTGACGATGGTGGCGGGCGGCATCTCCGGCGGCAGCGTCGCCGTCGGGACGGCGTCGAATGCGTCCGTCGAGAGGCCCCCGTCGCCGGAGCAGGCGGCCGCGGCGATGGCGGCGACCGTCAGTACGGCGGCGAGAAGCGCTGCGCGGGGCTCCACGATCCCTCCATGCCCCTCCGGGCCGCGGGCGCGGCCGGAGCGTGGATCGGGCCGGATGGTAGCACGCGGCCCGTTCACGGGCCAGCGGCGAGGTCGCGCAGGAGCGCCAGCCCCATGCGGGCCGCCTCGACGATAGAGGCTCCGTTCACGCGCTCGATGCGGTCGACGGGCGTGTGGAGGTAGGGGTCGTGCCACCGGTGAACGAGGACGGCGGGGATGCCGGCGTCGATGAAGGACGCATGGTCGCTGCTCGCGCCGTCGGGAAGCTCCGCCGGCGTCGCGGCGACGCCCAGGTCGCGCTCGGCGACGTCGCGAACGCGGCTCACGAGGGCGGGCGTGCCGACGAGCCACCACGTATCGCCCACGCCCGTCATGTCGAAGTTGAGCATCGCCCGAATCGCGCTCCGCTCCTCGGGCGTGAGCTGCGCCACGAAGTGGGCGCTGCCGAACAGGCCCAGCTCCTCCGCCCCGAAAAGCACGAAACACTGGTTGCCCGGGATGTCCTCGAGCGCCTCCGCGCGCGCCATCTCCAACACCGTCGCCACGCCGCTAGCGTTGTCGCTGGCGCCGTACGACTGAGGCACTGAATCGTAATGCGCGCCCACCACCTCCTCGCATGGTCCCGGGCGCTCGCGCGCCACGACGTTCTCGCTTATGGCCTGAGGCCCGCCCGCGTACAGGTCCACGGTGACGGGTCCCGACGCCAGCATCGCGCGGAGGCGGGCGCCTTCGTCGGCGCTGACGCCGAGCACCGGGATGCGCGCGTCGTACTCGAGGGTCCCTACGAGCGGCTCGTCGGGCACGTCGTGCACGATGATGAGCGCCGCGGCGCCAGCCGCCTCCGCGTTTCGGGCGATGTCGGCCCCGGGGATGACGCCTCGGGTGGCCAGAGCGACCGCCCCCGCGACTTCCGGCGGAAACTCGCCCGCGGCGCCGTGGCCGGCGTCGTACAGCGGCGCGCTCACGGTTCCGGAGGCGGACCCCTGGAGCACAGCCGCAGGGATGTCCTCCCCGTTAGCGGCGAGATCGGCCTGCCGGTAGTAGTCGCTCGAAAAGGGGAAACGCTGGATTTCGACCTCGTACCCCCAGTTCGCGAGGGCGTCACGTAGGTAGGCGACGGCGCGGTCGGCCCCTTCCGTCCCGGCGAGTCGCGGCCCGATGTCCACGGCGAGCGCGCGCACGTGCTCGAGGGCGCGGCCAGCCTCGGGCGCGGGGTCGGGTGTCGGCGTCGGGAGGGGCGTCGCCGTGGCGGTCGCTGTGGGCGACGGCGTCGGCGTAGGCGCGATGGCGCCGTGGGAGCCCGAGCACGCCCAACCGCCCATCGCCGCGGCGGCGGCGAGCAGCAGCGCGGTGGCCCACTCCCGGCGTCCCAGGGTCAGCGCTCCCGCGTCCGGCGCCTGCTCTTCGCGCGCCACCAGCTACGGATGCGATCCGCCAGGGTGGGCGCGCCGTAGTCGATGACCTGGCCCCTCCAGCGGCGCTCCGGAAGCGACCTGCGCCCCGCGAACGACATGACGAGGGCCAGCAAGAAGAGCGCGACGCCTGCGATGAGCATGAGCCGGCCGGCGTCGTCCCACAGGCGCCCCACGACGAGCGAACCGATGATCAGCGCGAACGCGAGTAGCATCGCGTTCGCGGCGGTGACCCACCGGACCGAATGGACGAGCGCGTCTCGGAGGCCGGAGAGCGCGCCTCCGAGCGCCCGGCGAACCCGCCGCATGCGCGGCTCGCGGGGCAGGGACGATTCGAGACGTCGTAAGATCTCGTCGATCTCGCGCTCGACCCGGCTCGGCATCGTCCCACCTCCGCCCCGACGTGCTGCACTCATTGTACGCCAGCGCCCCGAGGATGGAGAGAGGGTCACGCCCCTTCCTCCGGCGGTCCCCAGCCGCCGCCGCCAGGCGTCTCGATGCGGAGGCGGTCGCCCGCACGCACCCTGACCGTCGTCTTGCCCGGCAGGGGCGTTGCGCCGCCTTCGGCCGGCAGGAGGAGGTTGCGTCCGGGGGCGCCGGCGCGTCCGCCGGCGAGGCCCCAGGGCGCGCGACGCCGGCGCTCGGTGACCAGCGTCACCGTCGCCGGACCGAGGAACTCGTACGTGCGGACCACACCGTCGCCGCCGCGATGGCGTCCGGCGCCGCCGCTCCCCCTGCGGATGGCGTACTCGACCACACGGAACGGATACGCCAGCTCGAGCGCTTCGACGGGCGTGTTCATGGTGTTGGTCATGTGGGTGTGGACGGCGGAGAGCCCGTCGCGGCGGGGCCCCGCCCCCGCTCCTCCACCGATCGTCTCGTAGTAGGCGAACGGCGCGTGGCGTCGGTGGTCCCACCCGCCGATAGTGACGTTGTTCATGGAGCCGCAGCTCGCCGCCGGAATGCGATCGGGCAGCGCCTGCGCCAGCGCCCCGAGGACGACGTCGACGATGCGCTGCGAGGTTTCGACGTTGCCGGCTGACACCGCCCGGGGAGGACGGGCGTTGACGATGGAGCCCTCGTGGGCGATGACCTCGACGGGGCGGAAGCACCCGTCGTTCGCCGGCACCTCCTCGCCCGCCAGGCACCGCACGACGTAGTAGACCGCCGATCGTGTGACCGCCTCGACCGCGTTGAGAGAGGTCGGAGCTTCGGGGGCGGTGCCCGAAAAGTCGCATCGCATCGTCCCTGCGCGAACCGTGACGCGAACCCGCAGAGGAATGTCCGGCGCGCCCTCCCCGTCGTCGTCCAGCGCGTCCTCGAAGGTGTACTCGCCATCGGGGATGAGCCGGAGGGCGGCCCTCGTCATGCGTTCGGCGTAGTCCATCAGTTCGCGCATGCGGCGCTCGACCTCTCGCCTTCCGTAGCGACGCACGATGTCCAGTAGGCGCCGGGCGCCCATCTCGTGCGCGGCCGTCTGCGCCCGCAGGTCGCCGAGGCGCTCGTCCGGCGTGCGGACGTTGCGGAGGATGAGGGCGAGGGCCTCGCGGTTCACGCGCCTGCGCCTTTGGAGCTTCAGCGGCGGAATGATGAGCCCTTCGCCGTAGAGGTCTGCCGCTACGGGCATCGAGCCCGGCGACGAACCGCCCACGTCGGCGTGATGGGCCCGGCTGGCGAGGAACCCCACGAGCGTGGGGCCGTCGAAGACGGGGGACACCATCGTGATGTCAGGGAGATGAGTGCCCCCGAGATAGGGATCATTGAGGATGACGAGGTCGCCCGGGGCGAAGGGCGCGAGTGGCAGCGCGGCGGCGACGGCCCGCGGCATGGCCCCGAGATGGACCGGGATGTGGGCGGCCTGCGCGACGAGCCGGCCGCGCGGGTCGAACACGGCGCACGAGTAGTCGCGCCGCTCCTTGATGTTGGGCGAGAACGCCGTGCGCCCCAGCGTCAGGCCCATCTCTTCGGCTACGGAGGAGAAGAGGGCGTCGAAGACGGTGAGGGCGGTGGCGTCGAATCGGCGGCTCACCCCTGAAGGCGCCCCACGATCTCGGCGACGACTTCGTCGACCAGCTTCTGGTTCGTATCGACGATGACCGTCGAGTCGCGCGACCGCCGGTACACGTGAGCGACGGCGAGCGCTTCGGGCACGTCGCGGTCGCGGTCGGCCCGTAGCAGCCGCCACTCGAGCACATCGTCGGGGGCTTCGAGCCTGGCGACGAGCCGCTCGACGGGCGTCGACCCCGCGGCCGCCAGGAGCTGGTCGATCTCGTCCTCTCGCGACCGCGCCTGACGTCCGTCCCACTCGGCAAAGGCGCCCTCCACGACGACGCTGTAGCCCGCCTTCAGGTACGAGGAGGTGAGCAGCTTCGCCTGCGTGAACACGAGCTGCCATTCGGCCCCGGCGTCCGCAGCGTGCGCCACGATCCAGCGGTACATGAGGTCGTCATGATGCACGCACGCGGAAGGCGCCGCGATCCGGCGCGCGACCAGCCGGGCCGCGGAGGACTTGCCGACGCCCGGGGCGCCGTACAGGACGATGAGCGCTTGTCGGGGCATATCAACTCCTTTCGAGCACGAGATTTCCGAACCGATCGACCCGCCCCTGCCAGCCCGGCGGAATCAACGTCGTCGCGTCCATCTGGCAGACGATGGCCGGCCCCCGCAGCCGGTGGCCCGACTGGAGCGACGTCCGTTCGTACACAGGCGCGTCCACCCAGCGCCCGAACCAGGCGCGCTGATGGCCGTTGGGGTGAGGGGTCTCGCTGTCGGCCTCGGGGATGAGCGGCGGGAGGAGCCGCCGGCGGCCGGCTCGCGCCCGCAGGCGTACCGCGACGACCTCGACGGGCGCGTTCGGCTCCGCGTGGCCGTAGCGCTGACGGTGGAGCCGATGGAAACGCCGCACAGTCATCGCGAGCGAAGAAGACGCCGGCGTCGTGATCTCGTAGGACTGGCCGGCGTATCGCAGGTCGACAGCCCGCTCGAACCGAGGACGCTTCGGCGCGAGGTCGCGGCGGGCTTCGCGTTCCATCGACGCGAAGTCGCGCTCGATCAGCCGTTCGAGCCGGCGCGATGCGCGGGGGTCGACCGGCGCGAGCCGCGCGCGAACGTAGTCGCGGAGCTCGTCGGCCGCGGCGACGCCGAAGGCGCAGAGCACGCCGGGAAACGGCGGCACGACCACGCGGGGGATGCCCAGACGTTCCGCCAGCGCGCACCCGTGCATCGGCCCCGCGCCTCCGTAGCACACCAGCGTGTAGGAACGCGGGTCGTAGCCGCGTTCGACGCTGACCGCGCGGACGGCGCGCTCCATGTTGACGTCGGCGACCTCGAGCGTCGCGGCCGCCGCGGCGACAGGGTCGCCCCCGAACGCGTCGGCGAGCCCGCGAACCGCCCGTAGCGCAGCCCCGGCGTCCAGCTCCATGCGTCCGCCGAGGAACCGGCCCGCGGGGAGATGACCCAGGACGACATGCGCATCGGTGACCGTCGACTGGACGCCCCTTCCGTAGCAGGCCGGGCCGGGGTCCGCGCCCGCGCTCTCCGGGCCAACCCGCAGGGCGCCTCCGGCGTCGATCCGGGCGATGGAACCGCCTCCGGCGCCCACGGTTCGCACGTCGACGACAGGCGTGCGGATGGGGTAGCCGTCGATGACCGTCTCGACGCTGGTCGGCGGGGCGCCGGGACACAGGGCGACGTCCGTCGACGTTCCGCCCATATCGAACGTGATGATGTGGTCGAACCCCGCGGCGCGGGCGACCTCGAAGGCGCCGACAACGCCGGCGGCGGGCCCCGAGAGCAGCGTCCGGACGGCGTGGCGGCCTGCCGTTCGGGGGTCGGCGCTCCCACCGTTCGAGAGCATGACCTGGAGCCGTCGCACGCCCAGGGCCCTGAGCGCGCGGTCCAGCGACGTCAGATACCGCTCCATCACGGGCGCGACGTAGGCGTTGACCACGGTGGCGCTCGTGCGTTCGAACTCGCGGTACTCCGGAAGGACGTCCACGGAAGCGGACACGTGGAGGCCCGCTTCGCGCGCCAGCCGGCTGATGAGCCGCTCGTGCTCCGGACGCAGGAACGAGAACAAAAGCGCAACGGCGACCGACTCGACGCCCGCCTCCGCGAGCCGCCGCACGGCGTCGCGCGCGGAATCCTCGGAGAGCGTCGTGACGACGTCTCCGCGCGCGTCCACGCGCTCGTCCACCTCGGCGCGCAGCTCGCGCGGTACGATGGGCGGGGGACGCCACGGTTCGAGATCGTAGAGCGTCGGGCGTGTCTGCCGGCCGATCTCGATGACGTCGGCGAATCCGCGGGTCGCGATGAGGCCGGTCCAGGCGCCCTTCCGCTCGAGCAGCGCGTTCGTGGCGACCGTGGAGCCGTGCGCGACTTCGTCGACGGCCCAGCCGGCCTCGTCGATGCCGGCGACGACGGCAGCGCCTGGGTCCGAGGGCGTCGACGGCCGCTTGTAGAGCCGCAGGGCGCGGCCTTCCGCCAGCACGAAGTCAGTGAACGTGCCGCCGATGTCGACGCCGAGGAGCGCGGGCATGGCGCCATTATAGGTTTCGGCGCGCCGGCGTTTCGAGAGCGCGAGGTTTTACGGTTGCTTTACGGAGCGGCGGTGACCCGTTGACGCGCGTGTTCTAGGATGAGGCCGGGGAGACGAACGAGGACAGAAGACTGGAGGTGGAGAGATGAAGTTCCGGATCGGCCTGCTGGCCGGGCTCGGCGTCGCGGCTGCCATCGTCGCGGGCACGCTGCTCACGGCGACGCTGGTCGGGGCGCAGGACGGGGGTGGCACGCCGACCCCGACGACGGAGCCGACACCCGAGGCGCAGCAGCGGCTTGACGCGTTCCTCCAGAAGGTTGCTGACCAGCTCGGCGTAAGCGTCGACCAGCTCAAGGAGGCGTTCAAGAACGCGGCGACCCAGACGATCGACGAGCTGGTCGCGGAGGGCAAGCTGGACGCCGACAAGGCCGAGCAGATCAAGTCGCGCATCGAGGAGGGACAGGGCCTCTTCCCGTTCTGGCGCATCGACGGGAAGCCCGGACGGTGGTTCGAGCATCCGAAGCTCGTCTTCGGCGCGCTGGATTCGGCGGCGGACGCCATCGGCATCAGCCGCCAGGACCTGATCGATGAGCTGCGCGACGGGAAGTCGCTGGCGCAGGTGGCGCAGGAGCACAACGTGAGCGTGGATGCGCTGAAGAGCGCGATGCTGCAGGATGCGAAGCAGAAGCTGGACCAGGCCGTGGCTGACGGGAAGCTGACCCAGGAGCGCGCGGACGAGCTCTACGCGAACTTCGAGAGCCGCATCGATGACCTCGTGAACCGGACATGGCCGCAGCGCCTGGGTCCGCCGTTCGGCCACGGACACGGCTGGGGTCCGTTCTGACCGAGGCGCCCGTAGCCCGTCGATAAGGGCCGTCCCCCGGGGGACGGTCCTTCGTCTTGTTGGAGCGTCAGTCCTCGGCGGGAGGATGCGCGACGGGAAGCACGGGCATGGCGGTGCGCTGGGGGAGGACGAAAGGCCGGGCGAACAAGGCGAGCCCGGCGATGCCGGCCGTCGCGGCGCCGGCCATGAGCCACGAGCGCTCGTCGAAGCGGGTCACGGGGTCGAGCAGGGCTCCGGCGAGCCGGGATGCGGCGGCGATGTTGAGCAGGGCGGCCACCCACACGAGCCAGCGTTCCGCCACGCCCCCGTAGCGGCGGGCGGCCATGACCGGCGTGATGAGGCTCGCCATCCCCACGATGATCATGGTGATGACGCCGAGGGCGAGCATGTGCCGGAACGCGTCGAGCTCGGTGAAGGCGATGGGCTCGTCCTGCGTCAGCGCCCGCAGGGAGACGAAGGCGAGAAAGCCCCCGGCCCCGAGCAGCCAGAGCGCCATCGAGCGCAGGAACAACGCGTTGATGCGGGAGCTGGGCCGAAGGCGGATGGCAACCCCCTGGACGCCGCCGGTGAGCCACGCGCCCGCCATGAGGGCGAGGCCTGCCGCCGCGAGTCCGGCGTTCACCGGCCAGGTCTCGCGGCCTCCCCCGTACTCCTGCCAGAGGCGGCCAGCGAGGAAGAGCGCGCCCCCGCCGTTCAACGCAACCCACAGCGGTGTGACGGACCGGTATCCGGGCATCGGGCGCGCGTAGAACGTCGGCATGGTGCGCAGGGCCACGGCGTGGATGAAGCCGAGCACGAACCCCAGGAAGAGCGTGGTCACAAGAGCGTCGTCGCGGAGCAGGGGCAGCACGGGCGTCTCGTCGCGCGCCATGTCGCCGAGCCAGATAGCCTGCAAGGCGAGCGCCGCCACGAGCCACAGCGTCCCCGAGGCGAAGAAGAGCAGCGATGGGGGTGAGCGCCGGCGCGCGCGCAGCGTCGCGAAGACGACGGCCGCGAACGTGAGAGCCGCCAGCGCCTCGAGGACGCCGGACACGGGCAGCAGGGCTCGCATGGCCGGGCGGTCGATCCACGTCTGGGCGAAGGGCCGCAGCGCGAGGCCGGCGAAGAGCAGTGCTGCCGAGGGCACCGCCAGGCGGGAGAGCTGCAAGCTGGTCCCGGAGACGCGCGGAACCAGGCGGTACGCCATCCCGAAAATGAACAACCCCACCCAGCCGAGCAGTTGAAGATGGCCGTGCGCTTGCGCCAGCGCCGGCCACCGGGCGCCCCAGTCCCAATCGAGAACGTTGGCCAGCGGCAGCAGCAGGGCGAGGAGGAAGCCGCCGCCGAACGCCATCGCGAAGGCGGCGCGAATGAAGAGGAGGTACGTGTTGTCCTCGGCCGGTCCCGGCCGGGGCGGGTCGTGCGCAGCGATGCGGCTGGCGCCGGACACGGGCGGAGGTGCGGTCAGACGCGGGCGAAGGCCGCCTGGCTCGCGAGCAGCTTGTCCAGCATCCGCTTCGTCCCGATGACGTGCCGGTTCAGCTCGAGTTCGCGCGGGTCGATACCGAGCGCGAGGCCGATGAGCTGCGGGAGATGGATGATGGGGAGGTCGAGCTCCCGGTGCACGACGCCCGCGGCCGCCGGCTGCTGTCCGTCGAGGTTCAGGTGACACAGCGGGCACGGGGTCACGAGGGCGTCGGCGCCGAGCTCCTTCGCCTCGGCGATGTGCCCGCCGGCCTGCTTCAGCGAGTTGTCACGGTTAATGGTCAGGATGGGGAAGCCGCAGCACTTCCGCTCCCCTTCGTAGGTCACGACTTCGGCGCCGACGGCTTCGATCACCAGTTCGAGATAGTGATCGCGTTGGGGATGCTCCTTCATCCCGAGGATAGAGCTGGGCCGCAGAATGTAGCATCCGTAGAAGGGGCCGATGCGCAGTCCCGAGAGCGGCCGTTTGATCATGCCCTTGAGCCGGTCGAGACCGAAGTCCTCGACCAGCACCCAGAGGAAGTTCTTGATTTCGAGGCCGCCGTCGTACCGGAGGCCTTCTTCGGCCAGCGTGCGGTTGATCTCGTCGCGGTACTCGGGGTTGCGTTCGAGCTTGTCCGCGACCATGCTCTCGACGCCCTGGCAGGTGCTGCAGATGTTCATCAGGGGCAGCCCGAGGCGCTGCGCCATCGCGAACGTGCGCGCGTTCAGCACGTCGGCGAGCTTCGTGTTGTGCTCCTGGATGACGCCTGCGCCGGTGCAAGTCGCGTCTTCCAGCTCGACGAGCTCGATGCCGAGCTCGCGGGCCACCCGGACCATCGACGTGTAGAGCTCGGGCGTGGCGCCCTTCGAGACGCACCCCGGCCAGAAGGCGTACTTCATCCCGTCAGACCTCCGTCTTTGCGTGAGCCTCGTACTTCTGGAAGATGCGGCGAACCTGCCGGATCCCGGGGATCTTGCGCTCGAGGGGCGGGAAGAGCTGGCGCATGGGCAGCTTCCCCCTGCGCAGGAAGCGCAGCGCCGTCGGCGCTTCCTTGAGCAACGCCGGGATGTTGAAGAAGCCCAGCGACCGCGGCACCAGCAGCGCCTCGTTCAACCGTCCCGTCTCCTCGACCGAGGCGGTGAACGCGAGGGTGTGCCGCGCGCCCGTGTTGTTGCGCAGGCCGGCTTCGATGGCCATGGCCCGCATCTGCATGATGCGGTCCATCGGCGCCACACCCTTCGGGCAGACCTCGACGCACATGTTGCACCGGGTGCAGTCCCAGATGCCGCCGTACTGGCTGTACTCGCGGAGCCGTTCGAGCTGCATCCCGTCGCGCGGGTCGCCGACGAAGCGATAGGCCTTCGCCAGCGCCGCCGGGGCGATGAACGACTTGTCGACCTCGAGCACCGTGCAGTCGGACACGCAGGCCCCGCACAGGATGCAGTTCATCACCTTCGAGAGGTCCATCATGGCCTCGTGGGAGACCAGGTACTCGCGCTCCGGCTTGGGGCCCACGGGCTGCAGCCACGGCTTGATCTGCCGTACCTTCGCCCAGAACGACTCCATGTCGACCACGAGGTCCTTGAGAACGGGCATGTTGCCCATCGGCTCGACGACCACGGGGTCCCCGTCGCGGGCCATGTCGATGACCTTGGTCTTGCAGGCGAGGCGCGCGCGGCCATTGATGCGCATCGAGCAGGAGCCGCAGATGGCGCTGCGGCAGGAGCACCGGAGCGCGAGGCTCCCGTCCACGTAGTCGCGGACCTGGAGCAGCGAATCCAGGACGGTGGCGTGATCGGGGACGTCGATGGTGTAGTCGGCGAACGCCGGCGGGGCCCCGGTCTCGGGGTCGAAACGCTTGACCTTCAGGGTGACCTGCATCAGTACGTCCTCACTTCCGGCTGCCAGCGGATGATGGTGACGGGAGCGTAGTCGAGTCGCGGCCCCTCGGGCGTGTAGTAGGCGAGGGTGTGCTTGAGCCACTTCTCATCGTCCCGCTCGGGGAAGTCCCGCCGGGTGTGCGCGCCGCGGCTCTCTTCGCGCGCCAGGGCGCCCGCCACCATCGTGTGGGCCACATCCAGCATGCACCCCAGTTCGAGGTAGCTCACGAGGTCGGTGTTGAAGACTTTGCCCGTGTGCTGGAGGGTAATGGCCTCGTAGCGCCGCTTGAGTTCGATGATTTTCGCGAGCGCCTCCTCGAGCCCTTCCCGCGTCCGGAAGATGCCCACTTTCTCTCGCATCATCTCGCCGAGTTCGCGGCGCAGCGTCGCAGGCCGCTCGCTGGATCCCTTTCCGTTGCGGGAGCGCTCGAAGAGGTTCGTGATCCGTTCGAGGTCGGGCTGGAGCACCGCCTCGGTGAGCGGCTTGCCGTCGGGGGTGTCGTGGGCGTAGGCGGCGGCCGCGGCGCCGGCCCGCCGGCCGAAGACGATGGTCTCGAGGAGCGAATTGCCGCCGAGCCGGTTCGCGCCGTGGACGCTGACGTTAGCGCACTCGCCTGCCGCGAACAGCCCCTTGAGGGGCGACGCCCCGTTGACGTCCGTCTTGATGCCGCCCATGGCGTAGTGGGCGCCCGGCCGAACCTTGACGGGCTCGTACACGATGTCCGTGTTCGCCAGGTCGAGCGCCAACTCGCGGATCTGCCACAGACGCTCGTTGATCTTTTTCTCGCCGAGGTGGCGGACGTCGAGCAGGACGCAGCCGTCGACGCCGCGTCCCTCGTCGATCTCCGTCTGTTCGGCGCGCGAGACGACGTCGCGGCTGGCGAGCTCGAGCTTGTTGGGGGCGTACTTGGCCATGAAGCGCTCGCCGAACCTGTTGAGCAGGTACCCGCCCTCGCCGCGCGCGCCTTCCGTCATGAGCACGCCCGAGTCCTTCAGCGTCGTCGGATGGAACTGCATGAACTCCATGTCCTGGAGCGGCGCGCCCGCCCGGTAGGCGATGGCCATGCCGTCGCCTGTGCAGGCGATGGCGTTGGACGTGGGCTGGTAGACGCGGCCGAGGCCGCCCGTCGCCATTACGACCGCTTTCGCCTGAATCGGCACCAGGCCGCCCGTGACCATGGGGAGGGCGATGGCGCCGCGAACGACCCCGTCGTCCACGATGAGCGAGGTGCAGAAGTACTCCTCGTACACCTTGACGCCGAGCTTGAGGATCTGCTCGTAGACAACGTGGAGGATGGCCTGGCCGGTAATGTCGCCCACGTAGCAGGTGCGCGGGAAGCCGGCGCCGCCGAACGGCCGCTGCGCGATCTTTCCGTCCTCGAGCCGGCTGAAGGTCGTACCCATCCGCTCGAGCTCGATGATGTCACCGGGGGCTTCGCGGGTGAAGATTTCGACCGCGTCCTGGTCGGCGAGGTAGTCGCTTCCCTTGACGGTGTCGAAGGCGTGCGCCTCCGGCGAGTCGTCCGGTCCGAGGGCAGCGTTGATGCCGCCCTGGGCCGCGCCGGAGTGGCTGCGCATGGGGTGCAGCTTGGTGATGATGGCGACGTCGGCGCCGTTGCGGGCCGCCTCGATCGCCGCCCTCATGCCGGCGAGGCCGGCCCCGATGACGAGCACTTCGTGTCGAAGCAAGGCGCTCTCTCCTCGGCCCGGCGCGTCACCTCGCGAACGGAAGGGGTCGCGAACAGAATACATGCCGCCCGCGGCGGCATGCGCTGTTCTCAGTGCGGGAGTACACGCCAGAGCTCATAACATGGGCATCCCGGAACTCGCAGTCCAGCTTGCAAATTCTAGTCTACGGACCCCCCGCTGTTGGTTCAACCGGAAGTCATGTTCTCGTCCATGCCCTCTGGCCGCTCGATGGCCTCCCGGTAGACACCGCGCCACTCGGGCGGGAGGAGCCGGCCGATGGCCGTCATGACCCGCTCGCTCAGCACGCGGTCGCGCGCCCGTTCGTCGCCGGGCTCGGGAGGAGCCTCGAGCGTGAACGTGGGGCCGAACCGCACGACGAGTCGATCGCCCTGGACGAACAGCGCCAGCGGGAGAATGGGCACGCGCCCTGCGCTCAACCGTGCGAGGAAGAGTCCGCTCCCCGGCCGCGGATGACGCAGCACGCCGTCGCCGCCGGCTTCGGGCATCAGGCCGACCGCGTCGTCCCGCTGGATGGCCTCCTCCAGCTCGCGCATGGCCGCGGCGCGCTGCATCACGAAGGGCGCGCCCGGCTCCATGAGCGCGAAGTCGTACATGCGGGCGATGCGCTCGAAGAGCCATCGGACGACGGCGCGGGGGATGCTCACGGGACCGACGCGCTGCCGCCGCTCGGCCGTGATGGTCCAGTGCACCTCGGGGCGCTCGGGTCGCGCCTCGGCCACGGCCACCGACGCCGCCATCCCCGCGAACGCCATCATCACCTCCGGGCGATCGAGGTGATTGCCCACGATGATGACTGGCCCGCTCCGGGGGATGTGCTCGACGCCTTCGATGACGGGCGGCTGGTTGTACCGGAATACGACGAGCCGCGAGTCCGCGGAGAAGGACCGCTTCCGCCCGAGGACGACGTCCACGAGCCACGGAAGCATGTGCCGGAGAGGCCAGCGGTAGGGCCTCATCCCTCAGGCGAAGAGCTCGGGCCGCCTGCGCCAGAGCAAGAACAGCGCCGCGAGCGTCTTGGCGTCTTCGATGCCGCCCGATTCGGCCGCCTCGAGGAGCTGCGGCGCGGTGAGCGGCGTCACCTCGATGACCTCATCGTCGTCCGGGCGCATCTCGGCCGGGGTCAGGCCCTCCGCGAGAAACGCGTGCTGGTATTCGGTGTCGTACCCCGGCGCGAGGAAGAAGCCGCCCAGCTTCTCGAGCCGCTCGGCCCGATATCCGACCTCCTCCTGCAGCTCGCGGGCCGCGCACGCGAGCGGCTCCTCGCCGGGGTCGAGGCCGCCGGCGGGAAACTCGATCAGCGCCCGGCCGGCCGGATGGCGGTACTGCCGGACGAGCAGCAGTCGCCCGTCGTCGAGGAGGGGAACGATGGTGACGCCGCCGGGGTGTTCGACGACCTCGCGCCGTCCGCGGCGGCCGTTGGGCAGCGCGAGCTCGTCCACCCGGAGGTTGATGAGGACGCCGGAGAAGACTCGCTGGCTGGAGGCGACGGGGAAGGGCGATGCGTCGTTCACCGCAGGGCCCGCACCATGGCGATTTCGTTGCAACCCGGGAACTTCGGACAGCGGTAGCACTCGTTCCAGACCTTGCGCGGCAGGGTCATGACGTCGGCCTGCTCGAAGCCGAGGCGCTCGAAAAAGCCCGGCCGGTAGGTGAGGGCGAACACGGTCGCGAGGCCGAGCGCCTTCGCTTCTTCGACGCAGGCCTCGACGAGCGCGGCGCCGAGCCCTTCGCCCTGACGCTCCTCGGCGACGGCCAGCGACTTCACTTCAGCGAGATCTTCCCACAGGATGTGCAGCGCCGCGCAGGCGATGACCTGGCCGCCGTCGCGAACGACGAAGAAGTCCCGCAGGTTTTCGTAGATCTCGCCCATGGTCCGCGGGAGCATTTCGCCGCGCCGCGCGAATTCGTTCACGAGGTCATGGATCGCGGGGGCGTCCTCCGGGCGCGCTTTGACGACAGCGAGATCGACGCGGGAGCGGGTAGTCATGCCGACGCCCCCCAGAGCGCAGGCGCGAACCGGAAGGCGGTCTCGCCCTCCTGCGTGGACGGCGCGCGCAGCCAGCCCAGGCGCTGCGCGATATGGCGGAGGAACTCCGCCGGGTCGCTCAGACGGACGAATCGCGCGACGTGAGGGCTGAGGGCGACCTCGACCTCGTCGCTCTGCGTCAACTCGAGGTTGGCTTCACCGTCGACGCTCAGCGAGGCCGCCTGGCCGTCCGCCAGGCGAACGGTGACGGTCGACTCGGGCGGCAGGACCATCGAGTTGCGGGCGGCCATGTGCGGAGCGAGCGGCGTCAGAAGGAGATGCTTCGACTCCGGGTGGAGGATGGGTCCGCCCGCCGAGAGCGAGTATGCCGAGCTGCCCGTGGCCGTGGCCACGATCAGGCCGTCGGCGCGGAGGTCTGCGATGGGCGTCCCGTTGACGGCGACCGCGAGGTGGACCGTGTGGCCGAGCGACGCGCGGCCCACGACGGCGTCGTTGAGGGCATGGAAGTGCGCCTCCCCGGCGGCGGTGCGCGCCTCGACCCGCAGCATGGCGCGCGCCTCGACGCGTCCCTCGCCCCGGATGACATCGGGCAGGCGTGCGAGGGCGCCCGCGGGGTCGAGCTCGGTGAGGAATCCCAGGCGTCCCATGTTCACCCCGAGCAGGAGCGTGTCGTACGGGACGGTGGCGCGCGCCCCGCGCAGCACAGTCCCGTCGCCGCCGACGCAGACGAGCAGGTCGGTTCCCGGCGTGTGCTCGTGGGTGGCGCGCTCGTCCCAGGCGTCCCCAACCCAGACATCGGGGACGTCCTGTGCGGCGAGCGCGCGCAGCTCTTCGGCGAGCCGGCGGGCCGCCTCGAGCTTGGGGTGGTACACGATGCCGATCTTGTTCATGCGACCGCTCGCGACCGGCGCGGGACGAAGTGAGCATAACGCACGTTGCGCCGGTCCGCACGCCGGGTCAGTCCCGATGTTCGTCCGGCGCGCGCAGGAAAAGGAAAAACTCGCGATTCCCGGCCGGGCCGAGCAGCGGCGACGTCGTGAGGCCGCGGATGCGGAAGCCGCGCTCGACGGCCCACGCCGCCACCCGCCCGAGCACGGCGGCGTGCACCTGGGGGTCGCGCACCACGCCGCCGCGGCGCACCTCTTCTCGCCGGGCCTCGAACTGCGGCTTCACGAGGGCCACGATGGGGGACCCCGGCCGCAGCAGCCGCGCCACCGGCTCCAGCACCTTCGTGAGGCTGATGAAGGAGACGTCGATCGTGGCCAGCTCGGCGCGAACGCCGCCGGGAAGCGCCTCGAGATGCCGGATGTTCGTCCGCTCGAGCACGGTGACCCGGGGATCGCCGCGGAGCCGGTAGTCGAGCTGGCCGTATCCCACGTCGACGGCGTACACGTGGGCGGCGCCCCGCTGGAGGAGGCAATCGGTGAATCCCCCGGTCGATGCGCCGACGTCGAGGGCGACGACCCCGCGCACGTCGAGCCCGAAGACTTCGAGGGCGTGGTCGAGCTTCTCGCCGCCGCGGCTCACGAAACGCGGGGGCGCGGCCAGCGCGACGTCGGCGTCGGGTCGGACCTGAGCGGCCGGGCGGGTGACGGTCGCTCCGTCGACGGTGACGTCACCGGCGAGGATGGCGGCCTGCGCCTTCTCGCGGCTGGGGGCCAGCCCTCGCTGCACGAGCAGGACATCGAGCCGGACCTTCCTGTCGGACGTTGGCTACACCTCGGACGGCCGCTTCTTCAGCAGGTACTTCACCGGGTCGGCGTCGAAGTCTTCTTTACAGCGGTTCGAGCAAAAGACGTAGAGCCACTCGCCGAACTGCGATTTGCCCGCCGCCTCCTTCGGGTCGACCTCCATGCCGCACACGGGGTCTCGCCGGAGTTCAATGGGCATCGGTTCCCTCCTCTCGGGTCGGTTCGGCTACTCCGCACACATCCCACAGCGGGAGGCGGCGAAGAGGGCCGAGGAGCTGGAGGCCTGCGTCTTCGAGCGCCGCGCGCCATTCATCTGCATCGAACATCGACTCGGGCGCGTGGGGAAGGACGCGGCACAGGCCCTGTTGCAGCCGTCCTCTCGAGGGCTCCGCGAAGCAGAACCGTCCTTCGGGCCGGAGCACCCGCCTGACTTCCCGGAGCGACCTCCGCCAGTCCGGCACGTGGTGGAGGACGCCTGTTTCGAAGACGGCGTCGAACACGCCCGCCCGAAACGGCATCCTCGAGGCGTCCGCGACCAAAGCCGAGGCCGGCGTCCCGCTGTCGCGCCGCAGCCGGCGGCTTGTCCGCGCCGCCATCGCCGGGTCGAAGTCGAACGCGTCCAGACGTCGGGGGCGGGCCATCGAGCGGATGAGCGCCGACGAGACGCCGGGCCCGCATCCCATATCCAGAACCGCGGCGTCAGGTCCGATGCCGGACCATCGCAGGAACGCCCGAATCTCAGCCCGCTGCAGCCGTGCGCGAACGGGACTGTTGACGAGCCATCGTTCGACTGCCGACATCTCCGCCATGAGTGCCTGCGATAATAGCATACTGGCGCGGCCCCTTTGGTGAGGACGGGCGTCCGGTCAGATCTGATCAGGCGCGTGATCGACATCCGTTGATTTCGCTCGCCGGCGCCGCTACCATGCCGCCATGACGAACGACGAAGCGGCCCTCTCCTCCACCGTCGTCTCGTCGCGTGAGCGCGCGGGGGTCTCGCTGCGGGGGGCGCTCGCGCACCTCAAGTACGTCCTCCTCTCCATGCGCCCGCGTCAGTGGACGAAGAACGGCATCGTCTTCATGGCGTTCATCTTCTCGCTCGGGCAGTCGTGGCACGTCGACCAGCCCGACACGTGGCTTCCATTGCTTCGAGATTCGGCGCTGGCCTTTCTCTTCTTCTGTCTCGTGTCGAGCGCCGACTACCTCCTGAACGACATCCGCGACCGCGAGAGCGACCGGCTGCACCCGAAGAAGCGGCTGCGTCCCATCGCGGCGGGGAATCTTGGGGCTGCGGCGGCGAGCGCCTGGGCGGCGGCGCTGGTGGTCCTGGGCGTCGGGGGCGGCTTCGCGCTCGAGTGGAAGGTGGGGGCGATTCTGGCGGGCTACCTGGCGCTGATGCTGTCGTACTCGTACTGGCTCAAGCACGTCGTGCTGCTCGACCTCGCAGCCATCGCCGCGGGGTTCGTGCTGCGGGCCATGGCGGGCGCCGTGGCCATCGACGTGCCCATCTCGCCGTGGCTGTACGTCGTGACGGCGCTGGGCGCCCTGTTCCTCATCATCAACAAGCGGCGCGCCGAGATCCTTCTGCTCGACGCCGACGCCGCGAACCACCGGCCCGTGCTCGACGAGTACAGCGCTGACCTGCTCGACCAGATGGCATCGACGGTGACGGCGTCCACGCTCATCGCGTACGGCCTGTACACCTTCACGGCGGAGGGGCTCCCCGAGAACCACTCGATGATGCTGACCATCCCCTTCGTCCTCTACGGCATCTTCCGCTACCTCTACCTCGTGCATAAGAAGGACCAGGGCGGAAGCCCGGAAGAGGTGCTCCTGCGCGACGTGCCCCTCATCATCTGCATCGTCCTCTGGATGGTCACCGCCGCCGCCGTGCTCATCGTCAACCGGGAGTAGCTGCGCCAACGCCCGCGACGTGCTACCGTTCGTCCACCACGGTTCGGGCGAAAAGAACGAGGGCCACCGATGATCCAGAAGATCCACCACATTGGCATCGTCGTCCGCAGTCTCGACGACGCCTACGGGTTTTATCGGGACACGCTGGGCCTGCCGGTCCACAAGGAGCAGGTGGTGGAGGAGCAGCACGTCAGGGCAGCGCTCCTCACGCTGGGCGACAGCGAGATCGAGCTTCTCGAGCCCATCGACACCGATTCCGGCATCGCGCGCTTCCTGGAACGGCGGGGCGAGGGGCTGCACCACATCTGCTTTCAAGTCGACGACATCGAGGCGAGCCTCGACGACTTGAAGCGCAAGGGCACGAACCTCATCGATCACGAGCCCCGCATCGGCCTCGCCGGGCGCATCTGCTTCCTGCATCCCTCGGCGCTCACGGGGACGCTCGTCGAGCTGTGCGAACCTCTGGACTGATGCCGGAGACCGCGCTCACCCTGGACCACGTCGTCATCGCGGTGCGCGATGTCGCAGCGGCGCGCGAGACGTACGACGTTCTGCTGGGGCGAGCGCCGTCGTGGCGCGGGCGTCACCCGGCGTACGGCACCGAGAACGTGCTCTACCGGCTCGACAACACGTACGTCGAGCTTCTGGCGCCCGCGGCGGACGCGGCCGCCGGCACATGGGCGGAGCGCCTGCTCGCGTACCTCGACGAGCGAGGCGAGGGCCTCTGGGCGCTCGCTGTCGGCACGACCGAGCTCGATGCGCTCGTCGCGCGGCTCCGCAGCCGAGGCCTGCCGGTGGCCGACCCCGCGCCCGGCGAAGGGGAGGACCTCGACACGGGCGCGCGCCGCGCCTGGCGCAACGCCTTCGTTCCGGCCGAGGCCATGCGCGGCGTGGTTTGCTTCTTCATCGAGCATCGCTCCCCACTCGAGGCGCTGCCGCCCGCGCGCCCGTTGACCTCCGAGGGCTCGTACGTCACTCACGTGGACCACGTCGTCGTGACGAGCGCGAATCTCGACGCCTCCCGTCGCCTGTGGGGCGACGTCGTTGGCGTCCGGCTCGCCCGGGAGCGCGACCTCCCCGAGCGGAACAGCCGGTTGCTCTTCTTCCGGCTTCGCGACGTCACCCTCGAGCTCGCCGGGCGGATGAACGGCGCCGCTACCGACGAGGGCGACCGGCTCTGGGGTGTCGCGTACGAAGTCGGCGACGTGGCGGCGGCCGTCGCGCGCCTGCGAGACGCCGGGTTCGACGTCTCGGACGTGCGCGAGGGCCGCGGCGAGTGGACGCGGGTAGCGACGGTGCGCGGCCCGACGTGCGGCGTGCCGACCCTCCTCATCGAGAACCTGTGGCGGCGTGACGGGAAGGAGGACCGGAGATGACCATTGGCGCTCGGCGGCTCGACCACGTGGTCGTGGCCGTGGAAGACGTGAAGAGCGCGGCCGACGTCTGGTCGGCGACGCTCGGCCTCGCGGTCGAGTCGTTCCTGCAGCCCGAGGGCTCGCATCTGCGGCTCGCGAAGCTGCCAGCCGGGAACGCCTTCGTCGAGCTGGCGATGCCGCTGACGGAAGACCACCGGCTCGCGCGACATCTGCGTGAGCGCGGACAGGGGATGTTCTCGCTGTCCATCGAGGTGGACGACCTCGACGCGGCGGTCCGCTACCTGCGGGAGCGCGGCGCGCCCGTCTCGACGCCCGAGGCGGGGGTATGGCCGGGGACGCGCGTTGCCCGCATCAACCGGGCGGCGACGCATGGCGTGTCCATCCAGCTTCTGGAGCGTCAGCGCTGACCGCTCAGAGCGCGGGCGCTCGAAGGTGCCAGTCGGTGGCCTGCTGGTAGGCGTAGCCAGCGCGCAGCAGCGTGGTTTCGTCCCAGAACCTCCCCACCAGCGACATGCCGATGGGCAGGCCTGACGCGGTGAAGCCGCAGGGCAGCGCGAGCACGGGCGCGCCCGCGATGTTCCACGGGGCCGTGTTCTGGATGAGGAGATTGCGCGCGGCGGCGCTTTCGGCGATGGGCGGAGCCGGGATCGGCGTCGTGGGATGCAGAACCACGTCGATCTGCGCGAAGAGCTCACGCTCGAGCCAGCGGCGGTACGACCGGCGGAAGTCGAGCGCGAGGGCGTAGGCCGTGGCCGGCGTCTTCGCGCCGATGTCGAGCAGCCCCAGGACATCCTGGCCGAAGGCGTCGCGGTCGCGCTCGAGGCGCTCGCGGTGATACGCGGCGGCGTCGGAAATGAGGATGATGCCGTTGTGCGCCAGCGCGGCCGGCGCATCGGGGATGGCGATGTCGGTGACGGTCGCTCCGAGCCGTTCGAACTCGCGCGCGGCCGCCTCCACGGCGCTCGCCACTTCGGGATCGCAGTTCTCGAAGAAGTGGTTCGAGGGGACGCCGACGCGCAGCCCTCGCACGCCTTCCGCGACACCTGCCGTGAAGTCGGGCGTGGGCGCCTGCTCGCTGTGGGGGTCGAGCGGGTCGTAGCCCGCCATGGCCTGCAGGAGCAGCGCGCAGTCCTCGGCTGTTCGCGCCATGGGGCCCACGTGGTCGAGCGTCCACGAGAGCGGCACGACGCCGCGAAGGCTGCACCGTCCGTACGTCGGCTTGAGGCCGGTGACGCCGCACAGGGCGGAAGGGATGCGGATGGAGCCGCCGGTGTCGCTTCCCGTGCCCGCGGGAACGATCCCCGCGGCGAGCGCGGCCCCGCTGCCGCCGCTGGACCCGCCGGGGATGCGGTCGAGGTCCCACGGATTGCGGCAGACGCCCCAGTGCGGGTTCGCTGTCGTGACGCCCAGCGCCCATTCGTGCAGGTTCAGCTTCCCGACGATGACGGCGCCCGCGTCGCGCAGCCGCGCGACGGTGTGGGCGTCCTCGGTGGGCGTCCGCTCCGCGAAGTGCTTGCTACCGGCGGTGGTGCGCACCCCCACGGTGTCGAAGAGGTCCTTCAGGGCGATGGGCACGCCGTGCAGCGGGCCCCGCACGCGGCCCGCGCGGCGCTCTTCATCGGCCCGCCGAGCCGCTGCCAGCGCGCCCTCGCGGTCGATGAGCAGGAACGCGTTCAGGGCCGGGTTCAGCCGTTCGGCGCGCTCCAGGCAATGCTCGGTGAGTTCGACGGACGAGAGCGCTCCGCGCGCCATGAGGTCAGCGCAGCGGGCGATGGTGAGGCTTCCGGGTTCGAACGGATCGCTGGCCATGGGCGCCTCCAGGGGAACGTGGAGCAATCGGGCGAAGCATAGCACCGCCGTTCGGGCCGGGGAACATCGTGATATACTCGTGACGCCGAGAGGAGGCCACCGGTGGAAGGCGACCTGTTAATCTGCGCGCATTGCGACGCGCCGCACGACGCTGACGACAACTACTGCCGGCGGTGCGGAGCGAGGCTGCGCGCCGGACTGCCCGCGACGCGAGACGGCGAAACGTTCGCGACCACCGTCTGGGAGCCTCGCGTGCCTTCGGCGGTCGTGAAGGGCGCCGCGGCGGTCGCGGCGGGCGCGCTGGCGCGACTGGCGCTGCGCACCCTCGTGGGCCGCGCCTTCCGCTCCCGGCCGAAGCGGACCGCGCGGGACCGCGCGCTGGAGCCCCTCACCGACGCGCCCCTCCCCGAGGGCGTGCGCTTCATCAGCGAGACGCTCATCGTGCGCCGGGTGCGCGTGCGAGGCTGACGCGCGGAGCCCGGTTCGCCTCCATCCACCGGCCTTCCCCGAAAGGAGGCGGTCATGCCTGACGTCGTACTGGTCGTCGATATGCTGGACGGGTTCCTCACGCCCGGGCGGGCGTTGTACTGCGGCGATGAGGCGCGCAAGATCATTCCCCGGGTCCGCGCGCTCATCGAGCGCGAGGCTGCGCGAGGGTCGCGCATCATCTTTATCCACGACACGCACGACCCCGACGACAAAGAGTTCGAGATGTTCCCGCCGCACTGCATCCGCGGGACGCAGGAGGCTGAGCTCATCCCGGAGCTCGCGGACCTCCCGGGCGAGCACATCCGCAAGCGGCGGTACAGCGCCTTCTTCGAGACCGACCTCGACCAGCGCCTGCGCGAAGCGAACCCGGAAAAGGTGATCATCTGCGGCGTGTGCACCGATATCTGCGTGCTGCACACAGCGGCCGACGCGCGGAACCGGGACTACCGGGTGGAAATCGACGCCTCGTGTGTGGCATCATTCGACCCTGCTGCTCACGCGTGGGCGCTCGAGCACGCCAGAAAGATTCTGGGCGTGAACGTCGTCGGCATGGAGGCGCCGGTGCAGACGTAAGTCGGCTCCCCCTTCCGGCGGCGCACGCAGCCGGAAGGAGTCCGACATGCGGGCGGTCGCGCGCTGCGCCGCCATCGTCGCCGCGGCCTGCGGCGTCGTCCTCGGCGGCGCTTCCGTCCATGGCGTCGAGCTGACGCGCAACGGCGCATTCGAAGAGCCGGACCTCTCGGCGTGGCGCTTCCGGGCCCTCGCGGCTGAACGCTTCGCCGCGCCCGATGCGCCCGAGGGCGCGTACGTCCTTCGCATCGCGCCCGACCCCGCCAAAGGCGATCCTCAGGTCATCGCCCGGCAGGCGCTGCCGTACGTCACCCCGGGCGCCCGCTACGCCTTCGGCGCGGCGCTCGCTGTGTCGGGCGGCGCCGCTAACGCGCGGGTGACCGTCGAATGGATGGACGGGGACGACGGCTTCGGGGTCAGTGTGCTGACCAGCGTGACTCCGTGGACCACCGGGAGCGACGGTGTCTTCCAGTTTCTGAGCGCGCAGGCGACCGCGCCCGCGCGGGCCCGGTCCGCTCTCGTGAACGTCGAGGTGCGCGGCGTCGCCGCCGGCGTCGAGGTGCGGGTCGACGCCGTAACCGTCGATGGTCCGCCGCCGGCCACGCCGACGCCGACGTCGGCGCCGTCGTACACACCCACGACCACGCCGTCCGTGACGACCACCTCCACGACCACGCCGACGCCGACGACGACACCCACGCCCGGCCCGGGCGAGGAGCTGCGTAATCCCGGGTTCGAGGAGGTCGCGGACGGAGTGCCGGTCGCGTGGCAGAAGTACGGCGGCGAACTCTCGACGAGCTCGCTGGCACGCTCGGGCGAGCGCGCCGGCCTGCTGCGCAGCGCCACCGACGCCACGAAGTGGGCGTACCAGACGGTGGTGGTGGAAGGAGGCGCCTGGTACGAGTTCGACGCCTGGGTGCTGTCCGAAGACTCCGCGGTCGAACGTGCGCTCCTGCGCGTCTCCTGGTACGCGTCCGCCGATGGCAGCGGGACCGCCCTGTCGACCGTAGACTCGGCAGAAGCGCTCGAACGGCCCGAAGGCGGATATCGCCATCTGACGACGGGCCCGGCGCAAGCCCCGCCCGAGGCTCGTTCGGCGCGCCCGCGCGTGCTGCTGGCCCCGGCCGGGGCGGGGCCAGCGTCCATTCTCATCGACGACGCTGGCTGGCGCCGGACATCGCCGCCCACGGCGACGCCGTCACCCACACCCGCGTCGCCGACGGCCACGGCGCCCGCGCCCGCGCCCACGGGGACGGCCTCGCAGACGCCGGTCCGGCTGTCGGGCGGAAGCCGCCCGCGCTCGGAGGCGCTCGCCGCCACCGCGGGGCCCGCTACGAAGACGCCGGCTATGCCCGCCGGCGTGGCTGTGCGGCCGCCGGCCGCGACGCCGCGCGCGTTGGAGCC
>JBBING010000025.1:0-26903 GCA_037444005.1 Chloroflexota bacterium | reverse complement strand
CACCCATGCTCCAGAAAGGAGGTAGGTGTACGGCATGTACTGCACCCGTACAGGCGTTTGACCGGCGGGGCCTGGCCCCCGTACACTTCCGGCGGCCCCATGAGCGTGGACCCGGGGCCCAGAACGCGCTCGCAGGATGCCAGAACTCGGCAAGACGCTGTCCCAGGCGCGCCTGGCTCGAGGCCTCACGCTGCTCGACGTCGAGCGTGATACGCGCATCTCCCGTCGCTATCTCGACGCCCTCGAGCGCGAGGACTTCGCCGTCTTCCCCGCGCCTGTCTATCAGCGGGCGTTCCTCCGCACCTACGCTCAGTACCTCGGTCTCGACGCCAACGAGCTGCTTCGGCTCTTCCCGCAGAAGGGCCAGGAGTCGGTCCAGTTGCAGGCGCTGCCCGAGGTGAAGGCGCCCCCCGTCGGCGCCGTGCCGTTCAACTGGATCCTGACCGGCGGCGTGCTCGTGGCCCTGTTGGTCGCGGCCATCTTCGTCTTCCGCATGGGCGAGGGCGACTCCCCGCCGCCGCTCCCGGACACCCGTCCCCAGACCAATCTGCAGGGCGGCGCTCCGGGCGAAACCAGCGTCGAGCCGGTCACGACGCCCGGGCGCGTGCCCGACCTCCTGAATACCCGTGTGGAGGACGCGACCGCTCTTCTCGACCAGCAGGGCGTGCCCTACGTCGTCGTCGAGGTCGAAATGGAGACGGTGCCGGAAGGCGTCGTCTTCCAGCAGACCCCCGAGCCGGGGACGCCCGCCGACGACCGAACGACCGTCACCCTGGTGGTGAGCCGTCGACGGAACTAGCGACTGGTCCCCGCGAACTCCGGCGCGGTACGATGAGCCCGCCGGGAGCCCCATGCGCTATCATCTCACGACCCTCGGTTGCCCCAAGAACGTCGCCGACAGCGAGCGCCTCGTGCGCGAGCTCCGCGGCCACGTGCCCGTCTCCGAGCCCGGCGCCGCCGACGTGCTCATCGTAAACACCTGCGGCTTCATCGACGCCGCCAAGCGCGAGTCCATCGACGCCATCCTCCGGCTCGCCGCGGAACGCCGCCCCGAACAACGGCTCGTGGTGGCAGGGTGCCTCACGGCGCTCTGGCGAGAGGACCTCGCGCGCGAGATCCCGGAGACCGACGCCACATTCGGCGTCGAAGCGTGGGACGCCATCGCTTCCTACGTCGACGCCCTCGAACCCGAGGGACAGCGCGCCCGTTATCACCTGCCCGAGCCCATGGTCGCCCACGGGCCGAGCGCCTACCTGAAGATCGCGGACGGCTGCAACGCGCCCTGCACGTTTTGCGTCATCCCGAAGATGAAAGGGTTCCTCCATAGCCGTCCGGTGGACGACCTCGTGGCCGAGGCGCGACGGCTCGCCGAGGCCGGCGTCAGAGAGATCGTGCTCGTCGCCCAGGACACCACCGACTACGGGCGCGACCTCGGTCTGCGGGACGCCCTGCCAGACCTGCTCGAGCGGCTGGTGGAGGCGGCGCCCGGCGTGCACTGGTTCCGGGTGATGTACGCGTATCCGGGCCACGTGAGCGAGCGTCTCGCCCGGGTGATGGCGTCGCTCCCGCAGGTCTGCCGGTACATCGACATCCCCCTGCAGCACGGCAGCGCCTCGGTTCTTCGGCGCATGAAGCGCCCCTCGAACCTGGGACGAGTGCGCGAGATGCTGGACATGCTGCGGTCCTCCATGCCCGACATCGCCATCCGGACGACGTTCATCACGGGGTTCCCCGGCGAGACAGAGGCGGAGTTCGAGGAGCTGCTGGAGTTCGTGCGCGAGCAGCGGTTCGACCGCGTCGGCGCCTTCACGTTCTCGCCCCAGCCGTTCACGCCCGCGGCGACGATGCCCGACCAGATTCCGGAGCGCGTCAAGCGCCAGCGACGCGACAGGCTCATGCGTCTCGCCGCCGAGATCTCCGCCGAACGGCAGGCCGAGCAGGTCGGCCGCGAGCTCGATGTCCTCGTCGAGCGCCGGCGAGCCGACGGCACGCTCATCGGCCGCACGTATCGCGACGCCCCTGAGGTCGATGGGGTCGTGTACGCCAGGGGCGACGCCGCGCCCGGCGACGTCGTTCGCGTCCGCGTCACGGCGGCCGGGACGTACGATCTCTCCGGAGACATCGTCGTCCCGGCGGCGCAGGGACGACGCCGTTAGAGCAACCGCTCGATCTCGATGGCGGAGTCGACGATCTCCGCGTCGGGGCGCGACCCCTCGATATATCGCAGCACGCCCGACAGCACCTCTCGCGCGTGCGCGTCGTCGTTCGTGACGCAACTGAACCCGAGTGTGGCGAGCTGCCACGCCTCCTGGTCGTCGATTTCGGCGGCGGAGACGTTGTAGCGGTGTCGCACGCGTTCGAGCACGGACTTGACGACCTGACGCTTTCCCTTGAGCGAGGCGTTCTCGGGCAGGCGGAGCGTGACGCGGAGCACGCCGACGGTCATAGTCGCAGCTCTTCGGGCTCGGCGGGCGGCTCGGACGGAAGGGGCGGGAGGTCCTCGGGCTTCTCGAGGCCGAAGTACTCGAGAAAGCGCACCGTCGTGCCGAAGAGGACCGGGCGTCCGACGGTGTCCGCGCGTCCCACGGCCTCGATGAGGCCGCGATGCAGCAGCGTCGAGAGCGCGCCGTCGGAGTTCACTCCCCGGATGGACTCGATCACGGCCCGCGTGACGGGCTGGCGGTAGGCGATGATGGCGAGCGTCTCGAGGGCGGCGTCCGACAGCTTCGGGTATTCGGCGCCGAGAAAGCGTTCTACGTAGCGCGCCCACTCCGGGGCCGATACAAGCTGCACGAGCTCCCCTGTGCGCTGCAGGCGAATGCCTCGCCCCGCGAGCTGACCGGCCAGCTCGTCGAGGACGCGCTCCATCCGCGCCCGGCTCACGCCGAGGCTGCGCGCCAGCACCGACACGTCCACCGGCTCCTCGGCCACGAACAGCAGCGCTTCCACTGCCTGCGGAAGCCGCTCAGCCGGCGGACTCTCGACCGGCGCCGGAGGATTCCGGCGCGGACGCAGATTGGGACTCGCGGTCACCGTGCGCCGTCTCTCTCGCTTCATTCCCGGTACGGCCGGCGGGGGCGAGCCCGCCGACACGCAGCTCGCGGTAGTGCAGCCGCGCCCGCGGCGGAGCCGCCAGCGCCACGCCCATCACATCCTGTACCACGGCCCGCGCGCGCTCGCACGCGTCCATCGCCGTCTCCCGCAGATTCGCGTACGCGTCGACGTCCAGCTCGAGCTCCACCTCGACCGCGCGGCGGCGGCCGATCACACGGACCGAGCTCGCGACCACGTGGGGCGTTTGCTCGACCTCCCGCTGCACCCGCTCCGCGATGGCCTCGGTCGACATCGTCGCGACGCCCCGCTCGCTCGACGCGACACGCACCGTCGGCGTCGTCGATGGAGAGAGCTCGAGGACGATGACCGCCCCCGCCAGCAGCGCGACCACGAGCGCGCCCAGCGTCGTGATGAGCTTCGCCCCCGTCGATTGGTGCTCGTCGAGCCACTGGATGAAGTCCTGCAACCGCGCGACACTGGCGTCCGGCGCGCCCCACGCGAGCACGATGACCACGAAGGCGGCGAACACCAGAAGCGACGCTCCGGCGACGATGGCGACCCTGTTGACCGCGTTCATGGCGGGCTCCTACACCAGCGCTTGCGCCTCGACGTATCCCGGGCCGTCGTCGAGGACCCGGGCCCCGGTGATGCGATTCATCAGATTCGCCCGCGACCGCGCCCGCACACGCACGTAGTCGTCCGTCAGCCCTTCCCACACGTCGCCCTCGTCCGTCCCTCGCGCGCGGTCCTCCCACAGCACCGAGACCACGCGGCCGACATGCGCCATGCGGAACCGGCGAGCCGAGGCTTCGGCCAGGGCGAGCATCCGGCGGACCCGTTCGCGCTTCACCTCCGGAGGGACGTGCCCGGGCAGCTTGTCCGCCGTCGTCCCCGGGCGCCGCGAGTACGGAAACACGTGCATTCCCGCGAACGTCATCTCCTCGCAAAAGGCGAGGCTCTGCTCGAACTCCTCGTCGGTTTCGCCGGGGAACCCGACGATGACGTCCGTGGTGATGGCTGCGCCGGGGACCGCGGCGCGGATGAGCTCGACCGCCTCGCGGTATCGTTGCGTGTCGTACCGGCGGCGCATCCGCGCCAGCGTCGCGTCGCAGCCGGACTGCAGCGCGAGGTGGAAGTGCCGGCACAGCCGCGGGTCCTCCCAGAGGCCCACGAGCTCCGGCGTGATGTCCTGCGGCTGCAGCGAAGAACAGCGGATGCGCGGCGCCGAGGTCTCCGCCAGGAGCGCCCGGATCAGGTCGGGGAGGTGCGCGCCGATGTCGCGCCCGTAGGCGCCGAGCTGGGTGCCAGTGATCACCACCTCCTGCACACCGGCGGCCTCCCGTCGGGCCACCTCCGCGACCACGCGGTCGATCGGGACGCTGACCTCGCGGCCTCGCGTGCGGGGGACGATACAGAAGGCGCAGACGTCGTTGCAGCCCTCCTGCGCCTTCACGAACGCGCGCGTCCGCAACGGCCGGACGGGGACCTCGGAAGCCGCGCGTCCGTGTCCCAGGAGCGAGTCCACCACTGCGAGCTTGTCCCGATTCCCGAGCACCAAGTCCGCGCCCGTCCGCTGCGCTACCTCGAGGCCCGCCGTCTCCGGATAGCAGCCGACGAGCGCCACGGGCGCGCCCGGCGCCCCGAGACGGCGCGCGAGCCGCACCAGATGGCGCGACTTGCGGTCGGCGACGTGCGTCACCGAGCAGGTGTTGATGATGTAGGCGTCGGCGGCCGACGGGCGGTCGATAACGTCGCACCCTCGGGCGACGAGTTCGCGGGCGATGGCCTCAGAGTCGGCCTGATTGAGCTTACAGCCGAGGGTGAGGACGGCCACCCGCCGGATGGGGGCGCTTGTGGGAATCGGCATGCTCTCCGGCGTGAACCCTTCGGGTTGCCGGCATCATACCGAATCGGGGGGTCGTGTCAACGACGGGTGGCCGTCCGGGGCGTACGCTCGGCATGCGGCTCAGGCCGCGCGGGCGCGATAGGGACGGCGGGCGGGCCCCGCCCACGCTCGCCGCCCCATTGGCCTCGGCCGGTGCACGCAGGCCGTGTAGCCGCAGACGGGGCAGGCCAGACATCCTTCACCGTGCACGAGCGGGCCGCCGCACTCGGGGCACCTGCGGGCCTTTGGTATCCACACGCGGGTCATGACGTCGCCTCCATCAGCACAGGCGTTCTACTCGGCGCGATAATACTAGAACGCCTGTTCGCTGTCAAGCCCCACCCGAATCACGATCAACCCCCTCGCGTCAGCGGCGGGGAGGGCATATCTGGCATTATTGATTGACAGCGGCAAGTGCTTGCGTATTCTTTCTAGACACGAGGTAACTGGTCTGTGGGAGTCATTGTGTGAGAGACACGAGAGACACGTTCGCGCGGAAATTCGAGGTTTGGAAGTCACGGCTCCTCGACCTCTCCCGCCGGAACCGGCTGCTCTACTTCAAACCCACGAAGACCGCGGTCAGACTCTTGGATCCGGACCCTGGTCAGCTGTTCACGCACATCGTTGTTCGTGAGCGCAAGCTCCGCTTCCCCTCGGTCGACCGCTCTCGCGAACGCGACGTGTGGAGCGATGACGAAGATGAGGACAACGCTACGGCGAGAGAAATGCCAGGAGACCTCTCCACCGAAGTCGACGCTGTAGAGTTAAATAGGCGACTCTATCGCCTGTACAGAGACTACCGCTCGACCGTCGCAGAACAGGGCGTCCACACACTCTTTCTCGCTCTTGGGTTTCTGGAGTGGCAGGAGGCCGAGGAGGCTGAGGTGACCAAGGCGCCTCTTGTCCTGGTTCCAGTCGATCTTTCGCGCGAGTCGTTTCAGGAGCCCTACACACTGGGGTTCGCCGACGAAGAGCCCACCCTCAATCCCACGCTCGTGTACAAGCTTGAGCATGACTTCAATGTTCGCCTCCCGGAGCCCGATCTCCAGTCGGAGCGATTTGAAGTGACTCACTACTTGCGCCAGGTTGAGGAGGCTGTGTCCCCCCTCGGCTGGAAGGTGTGGCCAGAAGCCTGGTTGACTCGACTATCATTTGAAAAGTTGGTCATTTACGAGGACCTGGAAGCACGACGAGGGCAGGCCGCATCGCATCCGATCGTCAAGGCGCTCGCCGGGGACACATCGTCCCCGCCGGATCTGTCGGATTGTCCCGTCTACGAAGATCTTGACGAGACGACGAATGTTCCGGATCTCTTCCCAGTCTTGGATGCCGACTCCAGCCAGATGGAAGCGCTGGTGCGCGCCCGAGATGGTCAGAACCTCGTCCTGTACGGCCCGCCTGGCACCGGCAAGAGTCAGACGATCGCGAACCTCATTGCGATGTTCCTGCGCAACGGCAAACGTGTCCTTTTCGTCAGCGAGAAGATGGCTGCTCTTGAAGTCGTCCAACGACGCCTGCAAGAGGTCGGTCTGGAGAGGGCGATCCTAGAAGTGCACAGCCACAAGGCGAGCAAACGCGCCGTCATCGACGAATTAGCGCGCACGCTCTTCGCGGAGCGGCAACCCCCTCTACCACGGGTGGAAGACCAATTCCGCGAGCTGCAAGAGACCGTGCGCCAACTGAATGAATATGTGCGGGAGCTCCATCTCCCGCGGGACGCCGACGGCCGCTCGGCCTACCAGGTGCTGGGGCAGCTATCAAGATTGGGCGATGTCCCCGATGTGGCCTTCCGACTCCCCTGGGCGTCCGTCCTCAGCACATCCGCCGCAAGCCATCGGGCTGCTTTGCAGGCCGTGAGACGACTTGCCTCCATCCCACAGGTCATAGATAGCTACCACGACCATCCGTTCAAGGATTGGCAGGTCTCATGGGCCACGACGACCGACCGCAGTCAGGCACGCGCCTTGCTTGAAGAGCTACACGAGCTGTCATCTCGCATGGCCGTGGTCTCGTCAAACGCTGCGCATGCGCTGGGGTTGCCGGCCCCGAAATGCATAGCGGAAGCGAACGATCTCCTAGGGACCGCGCACCTACTCTCCGATGCAAGGCCTGTCCCAGAGAAGTGGCTTCTCGGCTCGGAGAAGAGCCTAGACAAGACCGCGCGGCACGCGCGGGAAGTCCAGAAGCGCCAACAGGCATACCACAAACGTCGGCACCAGCTAGAGCAGTTCTCGGGACTCAAAGTCGCCGACTTGCCCGTGGAGGAACTCAAGGAGCGGTTTGCAGATGAATATCGCTCGTTCGTCCGCAGGTGGTTCAGCTCTGCCTACCGGCAGGACATAGCGGCGATCCGCCGCGCATGGGTAGGCCCTAAGCCCGGATATCGAGAGGCGTTGCAGGCGCTCCATCTCGCCATCGCCTACAACCAGGAGCGAGAGTGGTTCAGAAAACACGGAGACTCGTTGAGGGAGCGATTCGGCCCTCTTTGCGACGCTAAGTTATTCGAAACGGATTGGGAGTACGTCCTATCGGCGATCTCCTGGACGCGAGAACTGTTGCGTCACTTGGGCGGCACTGCTCCAAGAGCTCTCGCTTCATGTTTCCAGGACGCGGGGCGATTGCGACGCGACGCCCGCCGCGCTGCCGAGGACCTGGCCCCCCTGGTCGAGCGAGCCATGGTCGTGGTGAACGAGCTCTCCGCTGTCCTTCCCGTCACGGGTATCGACGGTTCACCTGCCGACAAGGTTTCGTTCGATGAATTGAAAGCCTGGCTGTCCGCGCGGATTCAATCCATCGACCGGCTGTCCGAATGGGCGGTTTTTCATCAGGCGAGGATCGAATGCTCAGAAGCTGGTCTCGCCGACTTCGTCTCTACGGTCTTGGCGAAGCGCATACCCGCCGAACTTCTCGAGAAGGTGTACACAAAGCGCCTGTTGGCCGTGTGGATGCGTGAACTTTCCGAGCAGGTCCCGGCCATCGCGCGATTCAACGGACTATACCGTGAAGAAATCATCAGGTCGTACGGCGAGCTCGATAGGGCTCTCATCCGGAAGGCGGCGGCACTTGTTTTGGCGAAGGTCGATCAGGAGCGTCCCGACCCGCGCGCCACGCCGGGCTCGATGTGGTCACAAATGAAGACCCTGCTGCGAGAGATACAGAAGAAGAGGCGCCATAAGCCGCTCCGCGTGCTTTTTTCGGGAGCTCCTGAGCTCATCCAACGACTCAAGCCGTGCTTTCTGATGAGCCCGCTCTCTGTCTCGAGTTACCTGGGAAGCGACTGGATTCATTTTGACGTGGTCATTTTCGACGAGGCGTCCCAGATTCCCCCGTGGGACGCTATCTGTTCTATCCTCCGGGCCGACCAGGTGATCGTGGCTGGCGACAACAAGCAGCTGCCTCCAACGTGGTTCTTCCAAGTAGAATTCGATGACCCCGATGAGACCGACGCTGATGACGACCTGCCGCTGGAAAGCATTCTCGACGAATGCTCTGCGCTTCCGATGTTCACGCAATGCCATCTGCGGTGGCACTATCGAAGCCGACACGAACGGCTGATCGCCTTCTCGAACCGAGCCTTCTATGAGGGAAGACTGATTACGTTCCCGAGTCCGACCACCGAGGATCGAAGCGTCCACTACGAGTATGTGCAGGACGGTGTGTACGACCGGGGCGGTTCCCGTACGAATCGCGCGGAAGCGCGCCGGGTCGCCGAGTTAGTGGTTCAGCACTTCGAACAGTACGGAACCAGCAGAAGTCTCGGTGTCATCGCGATGAGCATTGCGCAGGAGCGGGCCATCGACGAGGAAATCCAACGCCTCCGGCTCGCGAACCCACATCTCGAACCGTGCTTCGCGGAAGACACGACAGAGCCATTTTTCGTCAAGAATCTCGAAAACGTTCAGGGTGACGAGCGGGACCACATCATTTTGAGTGTGGGATACGGACCCGACGCCAATGGCGTAATGAGCCTCAACTTTGGGCCGATTAATCGGGCAGGCGGAGAGCGCCGCCTCAACGTTGCAATCACCAGGGCCCGGATTCGAACAGTCGTTGTGTGCTCCTTCTTACCTCATCAACTGGACCTCACACGCCTGACGACTAGAACGAAGGTGTCAGACTGTTGCAGGAATACCTAGACTATGCCTACACGGGGCGATTTACCCCCATCACGACGGCAGGCGATTCTACCGAGTCGGAGTTCGAGGAAGCCGTCCTTCAGGCCCTACAACGTGAAGGCTTCGAGGTGGACACTCAAGTGGGTTGCTCCGGTTTCCGTATCGACCTCGCGATCCGCCATCCCCGACGCGAGGGCCGGTACATCCTCGGTATCGAGTGCGACGGAAGAACGTACCACCAGGCAAAGACGGCAAGGGACCGTGATCGCCTGCGGCAGGAGATTTTGGAGAAGCTCGGCTGGAACATCCTGCGTATATGGTCTCCCGACTGGGTCGACAATCCGAAGGAGCAAATCGCGAGGGTTCAGCGGGAGGTCGAACGTCTCCTAAATCAGGACGAAGTCGGCGTCGCCGCGCCGCCCCGTAGGGAGCGGCCATCATCTCCGAGCGTGGAGCGTGTTGAAAAGAAAAGCGATGTTGCGGACGACAGCCAGGAGGAACAGCGACAGGACTCGCTAGTGGCAACGCTCCCACGCCGTTTCAAACTAAATCCTCACAAGATGTATGTGCCAGAACAAACGCATGATCCTGAGGAATACTACCAAGGGGACTCGAGCTGGGGAACCCGCAATGCCTTGGAGCCGATCGTACGGGAACTAATCGCGATTGTCGAAGTTGAGACGCCCATCCATCAAGACGCAGCTCTGCGTCGACTGGCCTCCGTGTTCGGGATCAGTCGGGTCAAGAAGAGGGTTCGTTCAATTGGGCTTCGCGCGATACGCGAGGCTACCCGCTCTGGTCGGATTGTGTTACGCAACGGCTTTTTGTGGAGCAGGGACGCCACGGTGGCTACGCCACGACGACGCCCGGACAGCACCTGGCCGTTCAACGAGATAGCCGTCGAAGAGCTGAGCCAAGTCATGCGTCTTCTGATGCAAGATCAACCTCAGATATACGAACGCGATCTCATGCGCGAAACGGCCAGGGCGTTCGGCTACGAGCGGATTGGCGTCAGGGTCGAAGGTCACCTCCAGCGTGCGGTTGACCTTTTGGTGACCTCCGGTGAGGTGATACGGAACGGACCATCGCTGAAGCCAGTCCGCCTCATGACTGGGGGACGTGATGAACCTCAATCTGAGGAACGGCATAAGGGGGAGATCAACAACCAAAATCAAGACCGCTCGGCGAACCTCGTCGAACAGCTTGAATGGTTGAGGGGCGTTTCGGCGAATGCTCTGAAGGTTGCGGAAGCCTTGTTGAATGACAGAGACGTTGAGAAGCTTGGGCTTTCCCCTACAGAGATTTCAGCCTCCATCGATGAGCTTCGGGCAGCGGCTCGACGAGCGGGCATCCGTTTCTGAGGCACCGCGCCTCTGATATCCATCAGCCCTCCTCCCGGCAGACGTCCGGCGCGCCGTCGCCGTCCCCGTCGGCCGTGAGGTAGGTCACCACCCCTGCGGTCGCCGCCTGTGTGACCCGCGTCATGAACGCGAAGTCCAGCGTCGCGACGGTGTCGCCGGGCTGATGGTAGTGGGGATTCCGCAGGTTCGCGCCGTCGGTCAGCATCAGCGCACGGTATCCGAGGTTCCAGAACGGCGCGTGGTCGGACCGGCGCACGTCGGCGGTCACCGCCGGGTCGAGCACGAGCGTGCGGACCGCGAGCTCCGGCGTCGACGTGGCGGCTGCGCGCTCGAACGCGCGCGCGAGCGCCTCCGACGGCGGGTCGCTCACGATGAGGAGCGCGTCGCCCGGGCCCCCCGTGGCGTCCTGCCCGTCGGTGGTGAAGCCGATCATCTCGAGCGAGACCATCCCCACGAGCTCCGCGCCCTCGTTCGCCAGCGCCTGGGCCATCGCCGCGCTGCCTACGAGCCCCTCTTCCTCGAAGGCGAAGCCGACGAACCACACCGACGCCGGAAGGGAGGCGTCGGACAGCGCGCGGGCCGCCTCGAGGACGCCCGCGACGCCGCTGGCGTTGTCATCGGCGCCGGGCGTTTCCGGCTGCGTGTCGTAGTGCGCCCCGACGATGAAGATGCGCTCCGGACAGACGTCGCCGCGCCTCTCGCCGATCACGTTGGGAAGCGACACGCCGCCAAACGCAACGTCCTGCCGCCGAACGGCGAGCCCTGCGTCGTCGAGCCGCTCTTCGATGTAGCGCGCAGCGGCCCCGGCCGCGTCGGGCTGCGCGAGGCCGTTCCGTGGCCCCGAGGCGAGCGTCTCGACGTGCGCGCGGAGGGCGTCCTCCCGCACGCGGCCGGCGAGCGCCACGGGGTCGGGCGGCTGCGATCCCGAACCGCATGCCGCGAAGATCGCGGGCGCCAGCGCCACGGCCGCGAGGAGACGTCGCATGCCCGCGATTGTACGGCCGCAAACGCTCGAGCGGGAGACGCCCGGCACCCCATCGGCTATGCTGACGGGCGCACAGGATGACCGTGGTCGCCCGGCTACGCGACCGGCGGCGCCTCCCCCGGGAGCGGTGGTGTAGACTAGGCGAAACACGCAGCCAGCTATCGAGATCACGAATCCCCCGAAAGGAGCGCGCCCGATGGTCCGCGCCGGCGTCAGGGTCAACACCGAACGCGTCTACTACAACTTTGAGGGCCGGCTCCCTCCTGTCACGCTCGAACAGGAGGCGGTGACGCTGCCCCCGGACGACGGACAGCCCAAGCTCATCACGGACACCACCCTTCGCGACGGCGCGCAGGACTCCCGCATCGCCCTCTTTCCCCACGAGACGCGCGTCCGCTATTTCGACCTCCTGCACCGCCTGGACAACGGCGCCGGCCGCATCTACGCCGTCGAAGTCTTCATCTATCAGAAGCGCGACCTCTGGACGCTGGAGAAGCTCCTCGAGCGCGGCTACGAGTGGCCGAAGGTGACGACCTGGACCCGCGCCACGCCCAAAGACATCAAGCAGCTCGTCGAGGTCGCCCAGGGCCGGGTGAAGGAGACCGGTATGCTCGCGTCGGCCTCCGACCATCACATCTTCGACAAGCTCGGCTTCGCGTCCAAAGAAGAAGCCATCGAGAAATACCTCCAGCCCATCCGCACGGCGCTCGAGCACGGCATTACACCCCGCATTCACCTCGAAGACTGCACCAGAGCCGACATCTACGGCTGGGTGATCCCGTTCATGCAGCGCGTGCTGGACGAGAGCCGCGGCGTCGCGAAGTTCCGCATCTGCGACACCATCGGCTGGGGCGTGCCCGACCCCTACGCCGCCCTCCCGTGGGGCATCCCGCGGCTCTTCGCGACGCTGAAGGCGGAGACGGGCGCCGAGCTCGAATTCCACGGCCACAACGACTTCGGCCTCGCGACGGCGAACTCCATCGCGTCGTGGCGCTACGGCGGGACGAAGGTGAACGCGGCCTTCGGCGGACTGGGCGAGCGCACCGGCAACACCTCCCTCGAGCAGATGGTCGCGGCGCTCATCCGCCTGTACGGCGACCCCGGGTTCGATCTGACGGCGCTCGAAGAGATGAAGCGCCTCATCGACACGGAGGCGACGCCGCTGCCCGACCGCGCGCCCATTATCGGCGACGTGTTCACGACATCGGCGGGCATCCATCAGGCGGGCCTCAGCCGTCAGGAGGAGGCGCCGGGCGGGCTGATCTATCTCCCGTTCGCGGCGTCTCTCTTCGGACGGGCCGAGGTCGAGCTCAGCCGGCTCGGGGCGCTTTCCGGGGCCGAGGGCATCGTCTCGGTGTTGAATCGCGAGCTCGAGCGCATCGGCAGCGCCCAGCGCGTCTCGACCACCAGCCGCGTGGTGAAGCGTATCTATGACCGCATTCAGGAGGCCTACGACGGCGTGTACGACCCGGCGACGGACACGTGGTCGGGCTACCGGCGATCGTTCTTCACCCCGGACGAGGTGCTGGCCCTCGCGCGGGAGTGCGGCCTGAACGCGGACGGGACGAAGTGAGCCCGGCTCATCCGGGCGGCGTCGTCGCCGCCGGAGTAGGCGTGTTCTGAGGGAGGGGAGCCTCTTCCGGGTAGCGGAGGTAGTCCTGCACGGCCCAGCCTTCGCCGCCCAGTTGCCACCAGACGTAGCCTCCCTGTTCGACCGGCCCGCCCTGGATGATGAACTTCCAGCCGTCCGGGCGGCAAAAGAGCACCTTCGCGTCGATGCGCGGCTCTTCGCGCACGTTCAGACAGTCGCCCGTACCGGCGACCACCACGATCTCGCCGATTTCGAGCGGCCACGGCGTCCTGCCGTCGTCGGGCTGGTTCGGGTCGCGCGGGATGACGGACTCGATCTCCCAGACACCCTCGTCGCTCCGCTTCAGCAGCACGATGGCGGACGGATCCGAGAACGTGGGGCCGAGGTTATAGGCGACGTAGCGGCCGCGCTCGCCGCGCTTGGTGACACAGAGGGCGCCTCGATCCTCCCCCGTGGCCTGGCGACAGTCGCCCGCCCACAAGCGGTTCAGCAGCTTCTCGACGTACAGCTGGATCACGGCCTCCGGGGAATCCGCCGGCGCCTCGGCGGTGGGCGTCGCCTTCTGGCCGCCCCCGTCGCCGCCGCCCGCGGACAGACAGCCGGACGCGAGCGACGCGACCCCGACCATCAGTGCGGACGCGAGAAGAAGCCAGCGCGTGCGCATCATTTCGCCGTCAATTGCCCTCCGTAGCGCCTCATGAAGTCGGCATGAACGTCGCGCCCGCCGGCGACCACGCCACCGCTCGTGATGCGGATGGGCGAACCGTCGGGCGCGGTGACTACGCCGCCGGCCTCGCGGACGAGGACCACGCCGGCGGCGATGTCCCACGGATAGACGTTGCGATGGAAGAACAGATCGAGCCGGCCCGCCGCGGCGTAGGCCAGACCGAGCGCCGCGCTGCCGGGCACCCGCATGCACTGCACATTCGGGAAGATTTCGTATGCGAGACGCAAGGTCGCCTTCCCGGTGGCGTCGTTGTATCCCAGGTCCATGCCGAGCACGGACGAAGCGACGTCGGGGCGGTCGGAGGCTTTGAGCGGCCGCTCGTTCACGTACGCCCCCAGGCCCGTCTGCGCCCAGAACTGCTCGTTGTGCGCCGGGTCGTAGGTCAGGGCGAGGACGGGCTCGCCGTCCAGACAGAGGGCGATGTTGACGCAGAAGAACGGGATGCCCGAGACGTAGTTCCGCGTGCCGTCGAGGGGGTCGACCACCCAGACCCACCCCTCGAACGTCGTGTGATTCTGGGTCTCCTCGCCATAGACGTGGTGGCCGGGGAACTCCTCTCGGACGATGCGCTCGACGGCGCGCTCGGCGTCGTGGTCCGCGCGGGTGACGAGATTGCCGCGCCCCTTGATCTCGACCTCCTGCGGGACGCGGAAGCGGGACATCACAATGGCGCCTGCTTCGAGTGCGGCCATGCGCGCCACGTCCAGTGGCGTACGGCCCGAGGTCGAGCGCGGGAGCTCCTGCGCGGCGGTCACATCAGCTAGCGTATGTCAGGGGACGAGACCCCTGCAAGGCGCGGGAGGCCGGTGGAGGGGCCGGCGCAGCGCTACGCAGCCTGTCGCTGCGTCTCTTTGCGACGCCGCTTCTCCTCGTACATGCGCTCGTCCGCCCGGCGCAGCAGCGTCACCGGCGAGCGACAGGAACAGAGCTCGGCCGTCCCCACGCTGGCGACGACCGGCTCGCTGGCCGACGTCACGCAAATGGCTCGCACCCGGCCGGCCACCTCGGCGGCGCGCCCGGCCTGGTCGTCGAGGAGCAACACCGCGAACTCATCGCCTCCGAGGCGGGCTACGACCGCGGCCTCGGGCGCCACGTCCCGCATGGCCCGCGCGAAGGAGCGCAGCACTTCGTCGCCGGCGTGGTGGCCGAACGCGTCGTTCACGCGCTTGAACCCATCGAGGTCCACGTAGACCACGGCGACGTCACGGCCATCTCGGACCGCGTCGGTCAGCGCGGTGTGGAAGGCGCTGTAATTCGCCAGCCCTGTGAGGCCATCGGTGCTGGCGCGCCAGTTCGCGATCTCGAGCTCCGCCTGGGTTTTCGCCGTCTCGATGGCGAGCCGGAGGTTCTCTTCGTGCTGACGGTCCTCCTCGCGACGGACGGCAGTCAGCCCGATGCCGACGAACCACATCGCGGCGACGTTCATGAGCGTCGCGAATCGCCCTTCGGACCCTCCGGGCTCCACCACCAGCGCCACCGCCAGGGGCGCCGTCAGCGCGGCGCCGGCCGCGGCGACGCCTCGGACGCCGAAGCGCATCGTAGCGGCGGCGAGGGCCGCGATGAGGTAGGGGACGAAGGGACTCGAGGCGCCACCGGTGAGGAACACGTGCGTCACTAGCGCCAGTCCATCGTACAGGGCGGTACCCACGCTCCATGCGCGGAGCCGCGGCGAGCGCCAGGGCCGGAAGGCGAGCACTACGACCGCGTACAGAAAATCGATGGGCGCTTTGATAGAGACGGCGAGCGTCTGACCGGCCGTGCGTTCAGGCCAAAGATAGAACGCCACGAGGACGGTGGGCACGACGAGCACGCGTACCCAGGCGATGATGTGCTCCATGCGCCTGGCACGCGCTTCGAGAGACCGCGTGCTCCATTCGGTCGCAGCCATCCGATGAGATATCGTCCCGCCTGGCCACACCATGAGGGGGAAAGCGGACGTGCGAGTAGAAATTTATAACGAACCGCTACGCCACGCGCGCGAAAGCCCCTCGGCGTTCGCCCAAATACAGCTTGCACGCGCGCTCGATGGTGAACGAATCCACCCGCGCACGTTCTCCGTGGTAGTCGGCCCAGTCCACGATGGTCTGGATGATGTCCCGCGGATAGCAGCCCTTGGGTTCGAACAGCCCGCTGTCGTACAGCTTCTGGACCAGATACTGGAGGGCTTCTTCCGTGTACGGCACGCCCTTCTGCTGACACACGCGGCGCGTGATTTCGAGGAACTGCTTGCGGGTGGGATTGCCTACCGGGATCTTGTACGAGATGCGCCGCAAGTACGCCTCGTCCATCAACTCCTCGATGCTCAGGTTCGTGGAAAACACGAGCGTCACATCCAGCGGGAGCCGGATGACCTGGCTCGACTGGAGCGAGAATGAGTCGTACCCCTGTTCCATGAGCTGGACCCAGCGGTTCAGGATGGTCTGGATAGGCACCCGCTGTCGTCCGAGGTCATCGATGACCAGGACGCCGCCCTGCGCGCGCACGGAGAGGGGCGCCTTGTACACGTTGCGCATCGTGTCGAACGTCATCTCCAGCGCTTCCGGACCCATGTCACCGCCGACCACGACCGCCGGACGCCGAATCTCGCGCCACCGAGCGTCCCGGCGAGGCGCGTTCCCGGTCTGCGCGCGGTTGGAGCCGGCCGTCCCGTCCGAGCGGTCGTGAGTCAGGCCACCCGTTTCCGTCGCTTCGAGCGAGACGGGGCGATGCACCTGCGCGTCGAAGACCTCGATGATGTGCCCCTGTCCGTACAGCGCGTAGGGAATGAAGACGGACCCGCCGATGCAGCCCGCGACCGACAGCACGATGTCGCTCTTCCCGTTTCCCGAGGGTCCGTACACCATCAGCGGGCGGCCGGAGGCGTACGCCTGACCCACGATGTCGACCGTCTCTTCCGGGAGGACGAGGTGGGCCAGCGCGGCGCGCACCTGCTCGCGGTTCGGCCGGACGCGTTCGTTCGCCTGCCGGAGCACCGCGGCGGAGTACTGCTCGACCGGCACGGGCGCCGGCCCCATGTAGTGGCAGCGGCGCAAGGCTTCGTCCGCCATGTCCTTCCCCGCTTCGGTCAGCGAGTACCGGTAGTGGAGCTTCAAGGGAGAGTCTGCGGAGTCGACTTCGGTGAGTTTGCGTCGGGACAGCGACTCGACGATCTCCTGCGTCACAGAGGGCAGAAGGCACATGGCGTCCGCGAGGTCGAGGAGCCTGGGACGGTCCATCGTCCTGAGCAGCTTGAGCGCGAGTTCTTCCAGCAGCGCGAAGGGCAGGCCGGTCTCCGCCACGCTTCGCGGCGCGTCGAACATTCTGCGCGAGCTCATGGGTTCGGGCGCCGCTCTGCTCGCCAACGCGCGCCGCTCATCGGTCGCGCCCGCCTGTCGCGCTTCTCCCCCGAGGACCGAGAACGGTCGAGCCGCCTCCACCGCGCGCCTCCTTCCCGATCGCAAACGACACAAATGCCCACCGTCCCCAGCGGCCGGTGGGCTGGAGACTCCGACAGGTCAGACCCGGCAGCCCGGCTGCCCTGGTCGCGTGGCGACGGTAGGCCCGTGGCTTTGCGTCCCCGCCTTTCGACGGGTTTGCCCTTGTCGAAGTCCGCGTTGTTGGATTGTCTCCGAAGGAAGCATCGGCGCGGGTCGCCCCGCTCTGAACAGCGGCGGCCCGTCAGGCGCGTGCCCTCACATGCGCTCGGGCGCGCTCACCCCCATGAGGCCGAGGGTCCGCGCCAGCGCCACTCTGGCGGCGTCGGTGAGCTTGAGACGCGCCTTAGACAGGGCCACATCGTCGCTCACGACCCGGCACTCCGTGTAGAAGGCGTGGAACGCCGTCGCCAGGTCGATGGCGTAATGGGGGAGGTGGTGCGGCTCCAGCGTACGGGCGATGGTCTCGACCAGCTCGGGAAGGAGCAGCATCTTCCGGATGAGCGCGAGCTCGGTCGGATGCCCGAGAAGGCCCACATCACCGTCGTCGAACGCCGGGATGCGCTCCCGCGCGTGATTCAGAATGCCCGCGATCCGCGCGTGGGCGTACTGCACGTAGTACACCGGATTCTCCGCTGACTGGCGCTTGGCGAGCTCGAGGTCGAATTCGAGCTGACTGTCGGCCGACCGCGACAGAAAGAAGAACTTCGCGGCGTCGGCGCCCACCTCCTCGATGACATCGCGCACGGTGATGATCTGACCTCGGCGCTTCGACAGCCGGAGCGTCTCCGCGCCCCGCCGGAAGTGCACGAGCTGATAGATCACGATGTCGAGCCGGTCCCGGTCGATTCCCAGCGCCTCGACCGCCGCCTTCAACCTCGACACGTGGCCCTGGTGGTCGGCGCCCCAGATGTTGATGACCCGGTCGAATCCCCGCCGGACGAACTTGTCGTAGTGGTACGCGATGTCCGACGCCAGATACGTCGGTTTACCCGTCGAGCGAACGACGACGTTGTCCTTGTCTTCGCCGATCTGGCTGGAGGCGAACCAGATGGCGCCCTCTTTCTCGACGAGAAACCCGCGCTCGCGCAGGATACGCATCGTCGTCTCGTGCAGGTTCTCACTGTCGCCGTACAGCGACCGCTCCCGGAACCAGACGTCGTATACGATGCCCATCGCCTCGAGATCGCGGCGCGCCCACTCGACCACCTCGTCGACCGCGCGCAGCACCATCTCTTCCGGCGGATTTTCGGGGTCCATGTCGACGAATCGATCGCCGAACTCGTTCCGGACGAGCTTCGAGAGCTCCACCATGTACTCGTCCGGGTAGCCGTCGGGCGGGATCTCGACATCCTTGCCGAACAACTGGAGGTACCGGGCGGCCAGCGTCCTCCCGAAGACGTCGGTCTGGGTGCCCGCGTCGTTCACCAGGTACTCCCGCTCGACCGCATAGCCCGCAGCCTCGAGGACGTTGGAGAGCGCGCCTCCCAGGGCGGCGCCGCGGCCGTTGCCGGCGGTCAGCGGCCCCGTCGGATTCGCCGAGACGAACTCGACCTGCGTCTTTCTCCCGCCACCGAGGTCCAGACAGGCGAACCGCGGACCCTCGGCCCGGATCGCGTCCACCTGGCGTTTGAGCCAGTCGTCGGACAGCCGGAAGTTGACGAAGCCGGGCGGGGCGACGTTGACCTCCGCGATGGCCTCCGACGGCGGAATGCGAGCCGCCACGGCGCGCGCGATTTCGACCGGCGCCGCTCGCGCCGCCCGCGCCAGCCGAAGGGCGACGTTGGTGGCGTAGTCTCCGTGTTCGGTGTTCTGCGGCCGTTCGACGACGATGTCAGGCGGCGCGACGTGCGCAATGGCACCCTCGTCCATCGCCCGCCGCACGCCTTCCGCCACCAGCCGCTCGATGTCCCACTTGATCACGACCGGCATTCTACCCACTGCATTCCCCGCGGGCGAGACGGACGGCGGCGTGAAGAGGCGCGGCCCGCCTTCGGGCGCCCGAAATGAAGGACCCGCTCCTGGTAGGGGACGCGCTGCGCGCGGCGCATCCGAAAAGCTTCATCTAGTTGTAACAATCCCGGGCCTCTCGGCGGCCTTCGCGCTCTGGGGTCCCGGGTTCTCCAACGCTAGAATGGTGCGGATTCCCCGACCCCCAGCGCCAAAAGGAGTCTTCCATGACCGACGAACAGAAAGCGTATGTCCTCCAGCAGTGCCGCGATCTGGACGTGAAGTTCATCCGCCTCTGGTTCACGGACATCCTCGGCACGCTCAAAAGCTTCGCGATCACTGTCGAGGAGCTGGAAGGCGCCCTCGAAGAGGGGATGGGCTTCGACGGCAGCTCCATCGAGGGCTTCGCCCGCATCGACGAATCGGACATGATCGCGATGCCGGACCCCTCGACGTTCCAGATCCTGCCCTGGCGGCCTCGCGAGCGCGGCGTCGCCCGCATGTTCTGCGACATCCTCTTGCCTGACGGCCGGCCCTTCGAGGGAGACCCACGCTACGTCCTGAAGCGCAACCTGAAGAAGGCCGCCGACCTAGGGTACACGTTCTACGTCGGCCCCGAGCTCGAGTTCTTCTACTTCAAAAGCAGCGAGAAGCCGGAGACCCTGGACCAGGGCGGGTACTTCGACCTCACGCCGCTGGATGTGGCGAGCGACCTGCGACGTCAGACCGTCCTGACCCTCGAGGCGATGGGCATCGGAGTCGAGTACTCACATCACGAGGTGGCCCCCAGCCAGCACGAGATCGACCTGCGCTACACCGACGCGCTGACGATGGCGGATGCCGCGATGACGTACCGCCTCGTGGTCAAAGAGGTGGCCATGGCGCACGGCGTCTACGCGACCTTCATGCCCAAGCCCATCGCGACTGAAAACGGGTCGGGGATGCACACCCACCAGTCGCTGTTCAAGGGCGACCGCAACGCATTCTTCGACCCGAACGACGAGTACCACCTCTCGCCCATCGCGAAGTCGTACATCGCGGGGCTGCTCAAGCACGCCCGCGCCATCACCCTCATCACCAACCAGTGGGTGAACAGCTACAAGCGCATCATCCCCGGATACGAAGCCCCGGTGTACATCACGTGGGCCCGGAGGAACCGGTCCGATCTCATCCGCGTGCCCGAATACAAGCCCGGAAAAGAGGTCGCGACGCGCATCGAGTACCGGGCGCCCGACCCGGCCTGCAATCCGTACCTCGCGTTCGCTGTGATGCTCGCCGCCGGTCTCGACGGCATTGAGAAGGAGCTGCCCCTTCCTCCGCCCACCGAAGAGAACGTGTTCGAGATGAGCGAGGAGGAGCGGAAGCGCCGGGGCATCGAAACGCTGCCCGGGAGCCTCTACGAGGCCATTGAAGAGGCCCAGAACAGCAAGCTCGTGCGCGAAGCCCTCGGCGACCACGTCTTCGAGAGCCTCATCACCAACAAGCGCATCGAGTGGGACCTTTACCGGAAACACGTCACCGACTTCGAGCTCCAGCGGTATCTCCCGGTGCTCTGACCGCACGTCCGAACCCGCGCCACGACGGGCCGGCCCCGGAGGCCGGCCCGTTTCGTTCATCGCCGCTCGACCGGGCCACGCGCGGGCGGCTACCATTCGGGCGTGTTCGTCGACTCCCACGTCCACCTGCAGCCCCACGGCGAGGCGCCCGTTATGGACCGCGCCCGTCTCGAGACCTACGTCGAAGCCGCCCGAAAGAACGGCGTCGACCGCATCGCCATCACCGAGCATCTGTTTCGCTTCCGAGAGGCCTACGAGCTGTTGTACGGCTGGTGGGACGACGACCCCGACCCGCGGCTGGCCGAGGCCGCCCGCGCCTACTGGGACGACCACGTGAACGCGAGCGTGGCCGAGTACGTGCGGCTCATCGAAGACGCAAAGCGCGACGGCCTACCCGTGCTGCTGGGCCTCGAGCTCGACTGGATTCCGGGCCGCGAGGACGCCCTCCGGCGCTTCCTCGCTCCGTACGACTGGGACGTTATCGTCGGCGCCGTCCACTGGATCGGCGCCTGGGGTATCGACCTCACGCCCGACGACGGCGTATGGGCCATTTGCGACGTCGATGAGACGCACGCGGCCTACGTGACCCTACTGACTGACCTGGCGCGCAGCGGCTTATGTCATGTGCTCGCCCACCCGGACCTGCCGAAGATTTTCGGACACCGTCCCCGGTCGTGGGAGACGCTGCATCATGGCATCGTCGACGCCGCGGTCGAAGGCCGCGTCGCGCTGGAGGTGAACGCCAACGGCATTCGCAAGCCCGTCGGCGAACCCTATCCCGCCCGCGCCATCTTGGAAGAAGCCGCACGCCGCGGCGTGCCCATCACCCTCGCGTCCGACGCCCACCGTCCCGAAGACATCGGGCATCATTTCGCCGAGATCGTGGCCCACGCCCGGCGCGCGGGGTATAGCGAGTTCATCGAATTCGTCGGCGGCAAGCCGCGTCGGTGGAACCTCCCGACCTAGGGGTGCCTGTCGCTCGAGGGAGCCACCTTGCGCACGCATGGGCGGGGCATCACGTCATCCCACATCACGACATCGCGAGCGCGGAGCGCTCGCAGCAGCGCAGTCGATATACTGAGGCGCGCCTGCCCCCGTAGCTCAGGCGGACAGAGCAGCGGTTTCCTAAACCGCGTGTCGCAGGTTCGAGTCCTGCCGGGGGTACCAGCTCCAAACGTGAATCGCCTCGTCGGCGCTCGACGCGCTGGCCGTTGTCCCTCCTTGGTTTCGTCTCACGGAACAGCCGGGTAATGACCGCGTGCGGTGCCACGAAGGCTGGCTCAAAGAAGGCCGGAGCCACCCGAACCCGGGTCTCAGTTCACGGCGACGCCTCGGCCCTCGGACGGTCGTCCGTACTCCCCGCGCGGTCTCCTGATTCGGCGTCATGACCAGAGGCAACGCGTCGGATTCCTCCGCGCATCCCCAGTCCCGGACGATGTGACGTTCAGCCCTTGAAGGAGGCTCGGCGCGCGGCCTACCGTCGCTCCACCTTCGAGCAGGAGGAGCGCTATGCCTCGGACCCGCACGGCGACCCGCCCTCCCGCATCCGGAGCCGCCCAGACCCTCGACCGCTATCGCGCCCAGCTCCGATGGGATTCGGTGGTCTGGAGCAGTCACTGCGTCGACTGCTATCCGGGCAATTGCCCTTTCCGCGCGTATACCCGCGATGGCGTCCTCTGGAGGGAGGAACAGGCCGGGACGTACGACGTGGTCGAGCCCGGGGTCCCCGACATGAACCCCATGGGATGCCAGAAGGGCGCAGGCTGGGCGCTCACGCACCACGCGCCGGAGCGCCTGCTCTACCCCATGCGTCGCGTCGGACCCCGTGGCTCGGGGAAGTGGCAACGAATCTCGTGGGACGAAGCCCTCGACCTCGTGGCCGACGCCATCATCGACGCCATCGAGACGGACGGCCCCGAATCGATCGTGTATGAAACTTCGCCCGCGCAGGGCGGCATGGTCGGCGTCGTCGCCATCGCCCGCTTCGTGGGCCTGCTGGGCGGCGTCGCCATCGACCTCGAAGGCGTCATCAACGACTTCAACGTGGGCATGTATATGACCTACGGGAAGTTCAACGTCAGCTCGGTCGACGACTGGTTCCACGCCGACCGCATCCTCATCTGGCACATGAACCCCGTCTACACCCGCATCCCCTTTTACCACTACGTGGCGGAGGCGAGGTACCGGGGCGCGAAGGTCTACACCATCGCCCCCGACGTCAGCCCGTCGGCCGTGCACGCCGACGTATACGTCCCGGTGCGCCCGGGCGCCGACGCCGCGCTCGCCCTCGCCATGTGCCGAGTGGTGATCGACGAAGGGCTCATCGACGAAGGCTTCGTCCGGGAGCAGACCGACCTCCCGCTGCTGGTCCGAGACGATACCGGCCGGTTCCTGCGCGAAGCGGATCTTCGGGAAGGCGGCCGCGACGACCAGTTCTACGCTCTCGACTCCGCGACGGGCGGCGTCGTTCCGGCTCCCCGGGGGACGCTGGACTGTGGCGCGACGGCTCCGTCGCTCGAGGGCGAAGCGACCGTGACGCTGCGCGACGGCTCGACCGTCACCGTACGGCCGGTGTTCGTCCGGCTGCGCCGCCATCTCGACACCTACTCCCCCGAGGCGGCGTCCGCGCTCTGCGGCACCCACCCAGACCTCATCCGCGAGATCGCCCGCGACTGCGCACGCCGAAAGACGGCGGTGCTGCTCGGCTTCAATTCGTGCAAGTACTACCACTGCGACCTGATGGAGCGGGCGATGCTCCTGTTTCTGGCGCTCACCGGCAACTGGGGGAAGAAGGGTACGGGAGCGCGAAGCTGGAGCGCCGGCCCGTTCGACGGGCCCTTCCTCACCGGCATGAAGTCCGCGCCGGGCCAGGCTGCGACCCGCGAGACGCTCCGTCAGCGCCGTCTCGCCCTCGATCTCGTCAAGCGCAACGACCCGACCCTCACCGACGAGCTCGCCACGTTCGAGCTGCTCAGCATGGCGCCGATGCACCGCAAGATCGTCCCGGCGTTCCAGCTCTTGCGTCGCCACGCAGGCTACGGGCGCATCTGGAATCGGCGGTCGTGGGGAGACCCCACGCTTCCGCGGTCGTTTGACGACTACTGGCGGCTCGCCGAGGCCGAGGGCTGGTGGACGGGCATCGGCGACGCGGCGACGCCGCCCCGCGTCTTCATCGAGGTCGGCGGCAACGTGCTCCGGCGGACGCGGGGCGGACAGAACATGCTTCTGCGCCGGCTGTGGCGCCAGCTCTCCCTGGCCGTCACAGTCGACTGGCACATGACCACGACCGCGCTGCAGTCCGACGTGCTGTTGCCGGCGGCGAACCACGGCGAGAAGCTCAACGTGCACTACGCGACGCCACACGTCATGCAGGTCCTCATCGCCGACCGCGCGGCCGAGCCGGCCGGCGAGGCCAAGCCCGAGTGGGAGATCTTCCAACTGCTGGCGGAACGCGTCTCCCGCCGCGCCGCCGAACGGGGCCTTACGTCCTTCACCGACCGCGACGGAACCGTCCGCCAGTACGCCAATCTGAGGGAGCAGTTTACGCAGGGTGGCGCCTACGCCAGCGTCGAGCGCCTGGTGGACGAGTGGGTGCGCGACAGCGCCGTCGCGGGCAACATCCCGCGCAGGACCACCCTGGCGACGCTGCGCCGTACAGGCTTCGTCCGCGTGCAGGACTGGGGCATGTCACCGCTCGCCATCGGCCAGGCGTCGGACATCCGGCCGGACGAGACGCACGTGCCGAACCGGGACCATGTCGAGAAGAAGCTCCCGTACCCTACGCTCACGCGGCGCGCGCAGTTCTACATCGACCACCCCTGGTTCCAGGAAGCGGGAGAGGCGCTCCCTGCGCACAAGGAGACGCCGGCCATGGGCGGCGACTACCCGCTCCAGATGACCAGCGGCCACATGCGGTGGAGCATTCACTCGTCGAACGTGACGAACCGCCTCATGCTCAATACGCACCGGGGCGCGCCTTTCATCTTCGTGAGCGTGGAGGACGCCGCCCGTCGCGGCGTGCGCGATGGCGACCTCGTGCGCGTGTTCAACGATATGGGCGCGTTCGTCGTGCAGGCCAAGGTGTCTCCTGCGGTTCGGCCGGGACAGGTGGTGATGTACAACGGGTGGGACCCGGCGCAGTTCCCGGGCTGGCGCGGGCCTATGGACGTGGAGCCGGGTATGGTGAAGCCGCTGCACCTCGCCGGCGGCTACGGCCACCTCCGCTACCGGCCCGGCATGTGGCAGCCGGTGCCCGTCGACCGGGCGACCCGCGTCGACTTCGAGCGAGCCCATTGAGCGGTCTCGCGGGGGCTCCGCCCCTGTGCGAGCATGGGCGCCTCCACAGTGGCCGTGATGAAGGGAGGATGCAGTGAACGCGGATCGTGCGCGAACCGAGCGAGGGCACGCGCCTCCGGCGCTCGCCGCGCTGGTGGGCGGAGCGGGCGCCGTCCTGCTCGCCATCGGCGCGGCGAACGACACGGGCGCGCTGACCGTCGCGGGAGGCGTCGTCCTCGCCGTGGGGCTGATCCTCACGACGCTGCTCAACCACACGATGGTCGAGTGGGGCATCATGGGCCGCCTGGACCGCCTCGAAGGAGGCGGCGGCGAGCCTCCGACGCAGCGCCCGTAAGGATTCGACCGGGCATGTGGTGGCAGGACCTGCTGTGGGGATTCTGGAACGGTCTCACCGCCTGGATCGTGCTCATCGTCCACGCCTTCGGTGGCTGGGAGCGCTTCCCCTTCTACAACGCAGCGCGCGGAGGCGTCTGGTACGACTTCGGCTTTCTGGTCGGCGCCGGTTCCCCGCTTCTGGGCGCACTGGGGCCCAAGGGCCAGCTCCGCCGTCGCCGGTGAGTCGGCGGCGTGCCCTTGCGTCTCCGCGGGCGGTCCGCCATGCTGCGGCCGATGCGGAACCTGCCCCTCGCCATCCTCGGAGCGCTCGCCGCGCTGGCGGTCGCCGGTTGTCGCGAGGGCGCTCCGTCGTACGACGTCACGGTCGCCTTCAACGACCGGTACACCGAGGCGGCCTTGCAGGAGACCGACGCCATCCTCCGCTCCTACGACGACGACATCGATGTGCTCGTGCAGGAGAGCTTCCCGCCTGTTGCCCGCACGGTGATCCAGTCGTCCATGGAGAACCTGTGCGAGGACCTGCGCTCGCGGCTCGAGCCGAAACCGTACGTCGAACGGGTCGACTGTGAAGAGCGCCTGTGACGCGATCAAGCGACGCGACTGGCGTCCTCCGACACGGCCCCCCGAAGCCACGCCACCGCGCCCCGCTCGACCAACGCTAGGCAGACGTCTACCACATCCGGGTCGAACTGGGTTCCGCGACCCACCCGCAGCTCCTGCAGGGCCATCTCCAGCGGAAGCGCGTCGCGGTACGTCCGCACTGACAGCATCGCCACGAGCGCATCGGCGACGGCGAGGATGCGCGCCCCCATCGGGATGCTGAGCGACCGGAGGCGCCGGGGGTATCCGCCCCCGTCGTACCGCTCGTGATGGGCCCGCACGATGTGCAGGACGCGGTCGCTGAGCCCGTGACCGGCCAAGAACCAGAATCCGTCTTCGGGATGCGCCATGATGGCGCGACGCTCCTCATGGGCAAGCGTCCCCGGAGAGCGGAGGACGTCTTCGGGCACGCGTAAGAGCCCCACATCGCGCAGGAGCGCGGCGCGGTACAGCTCGTCTTCCGAGAGGACGTGCTCGTCGAGCGGGAGCTCGCGCAACAACGCGACCGCGAGCTCGGCCACACGACGCGAGCGGTCGGGATCGCCGTAACACCGTTCGTCGATGGCGGCGGCGAGCCGTTCCAGCGCCCGGAGGTCCTGCGTGGCGCGCGCCTCCGCGCGCTCGATCTGTCGGCGCATGGCGCGGAGGGCGCGTTCGGTCCGGCGCGATTCCTTCGTGACCTGCAACAGGCGCGCCTGCGCCAACGCCGCGGGCGCGGCGAAGAGCGCGAGTCCTATCGGCCCGAGCGCCTCGTTGACCGCGGCCACGCCGGCCGCCATGACGCCGAGCACCGCCCACGAGCAGAGCGCCAGCGCTCGGGCCGCCGGCGACCCCGGCTTGCCATCGTCGTCCGAATCGGCGAGCACGCCGCCCACGGCCTCGAAGCACACCGCGGCCACCGCTGCGCCTGTTACGGCCGTGAGGAGCGTCCATGGCCAGTTCGCCGCGCCCGGAACGGCGCGCGCCGCTGAGAAGACGGCGCCGAACGCGAGCGCCGCGACGGCGTGCGGCGCGGCCTCGCTCGGCCACCGCCG
>JBBING010000024.1:12172-28637 GCA_037444005.1 Chloroflexota bacterium | reverse complement strand
CCACCCATGCTCCAGAAAGGAGGTAGGTGTACGGCATGTACTGGACCCGTACATCGATTTGACAGTCGGGGAGCGGGAAACTACAATCCCCGAGACTCTGGAAGGCGGACGGCGCCCCCTCCGCGTTCGGCGCGGGGCCCCGGGGCGCCGATGAACCCGAGGTCGACATGGCGAACAAGTCGCCGACGCTGGAGCGCACGCCGCTTCGCGCGCCGGGCGACCTCCGTCGCCCCCTGCTCGACCGGACGGCGCCCGAATGGGGGCGCGTGCCGGTCCTCGCCCTGGCCTACGCCGCCGGCATGGGCTTGTTTCTCGCGGTGGAGCCTACCCAGCCGTGGGTGCTGCTCCTTCTCGTGGCGTTGGTGGGCCTCGGCGTGGACGGCGTCGTGCGCGCTCACCCCCGGGGAGACTTCCGGAACCCAGCGGACACTGCTCCCTTCCTCTTCGTTCCGGTGCTGTTCACGTTGGCGTCGGGTCTCTTCTTCGAGGAGCTCGTCGAGGGATACTGGAACGCGTTGGCCGTGCTCGCGGCCACGGTCCTGTTTGGCGTCGCGGTGCAGGCGGAATACGCCTCGGTGGACACGGAAGCGCCGTCGCACGCGCCCGCGCGGTTCGCGCTGAACATTCTGACGTACCTGACTGCGTTCGCGTTCTACGCCGTGGTCTACAGCTTCGACGTGGCGCTCCTGCCGTCGGCGTTGGCCGTAGGCCTCGTCAGCCTCCTGCTGGCCGTCGAGGTGTTCCGAGAGGCGGAGGCCGACCCCGTCCGGACGCTGGTCTTCGCGGCGGCGACGGGGCTCATCGTGGGGGAGCTGCGGTGGACCCTCTACTTCGTGCCTCTCGAAGGCTTTCTGGCGGCGGTGTTCCTGCTGCTGGGCTTCTATCTGACGAGCGGGCTCATCCATCATCACCTCATCGGGCACCTGAACCGGACGGTGGCCCTCGAGTTCGCTTTGGTGACGCTGGCGGGGCTCGGGATCGTGATTCTTGGAGGCGCCAGCGTCTAGCCTTCCGTTTGGCCCGCCGGCGGCCCGTCGTGCTAGTATGCTGATGCGGGCGTTCCTTCGATGAAGGGACGCGCACGTCTCCGGTCGGGGCGTGGCGCAGCCTGGTAGCGCACTTGACTGGGGGTCAAGAGGTCGCTGGTTCAAGTCCAGTCGCCCCGACCACTTCTCACTCACGCCACGAACGCGGCCCTTCGGGGCCGCGTTCTGCGTTCGCTCACGCCGATGGCGCAGGCGCGCTGGAAGGCGGCACGATGACAAGTTATTCACGCCGTGAATGATTATCATTCACGGCCTTCTCCTTTGCCCATCAAGGCTTGACGCCGGCCCTATAATCGCGACGGAGTCGCCGCGGGGCCGGCACGCCGCGACGACAGAACACTGTCGCCCCGCCGCAACGCTGGGGGAGCCACGTGACCAGCCCGTCGTCCCAGGTCGATCTCGACTGGGAGATCGAAGACGACATCCCGCCTGCGGCGTTCCACCACCGCGACAGCCGCTTCGTGTTCCGGCGCGTCCCCGAGCTGACCGCGCAGCTTCTGGGAAATGGCGCCGGCGCGCCCGCGCTGGACGTGGCGAGCGGCTTCGGGAACCAGATCGCGCTGCTGCGCGCCCGTGGATGGCAGGCATGGGGCCTCGATGCCTCGATGAGCCTCGCCCGGCACTGCGCGCGAAGGTTCTCCGCCGACGGCGGCGCTCCGGTGGTGTGCGCCGTGGCGGAGGCGCTCCCGTTCCGGAACGGCAGCTTCCTTCGCGTGCTCTGTCAGGGCTCCTTCGACCACTTCGCCGACCCCGAGGCGTTCCTCCGCGAGGCGGCGCGGGTGCTGCGTCCCGACGGGCTCGCCGTGATCGTCGTCTCGAATTACGATAGCCTTTCGTGCCGGATCGGCCGCGCGTTGTACCGCGTGAGGCGCGGTCTGGGTCTGCCGGTGCTTCCCGGACGCCCGTACTGGGAGATTCCACCCAATCACACGTTCCGCTGCACGTACCGCGAGCTGCGCCGCATGGCGGAGCCGCACTTCGAGCTTGTCGAGTGCCGGGGCGCGTCGCTGCTGTGGCTCTTCGGCGGCTGGTATCGTCTGCTGGAGGCGCTTCCCGAAGGGGCGGCGACCGCCCTGTTGCGGGCGGCGGACCACCTCGCCTACCGGGCGCCCTCGCTCGCCGATTTCGTCGTCTCGGTGTGGCGGCCCCGCGCACGCTGAGGCGGCGTCTCCCGCCACAGCCGGCCGTGTGCTACTGTGGCCCCGCCGCGATGCGACGTCTGCTCCTCGCCGTGCTGCTTGCCGCGACCCTGGCGGGATGTCGCGACCGGGACGAGGTCCACTGGCTGTACTTCTACTCGAACCGGGCCGGCAACGACGACGTCTACGCCCTGCGGAGCGATGGCACGGGGCTTCGGCGTCTCACCGACCACCCGGCGCGCGACTATGAGCCTCGCGTGTCTCCCGACGGCGAGCGCATCGTCTTCGTATCGACGCGGGACGGCTCGACGCAGCTCTACATCATGAACGCGGACGGCTCGAACCAACGGCGGCTCACCTTCAGCGGCGAGCGCGACCCGCGCATCGTCGACGACTACGCCTGCTGGTCGCCCGACGGCACGAAGATCGTGTTTCAACGCTCGGAACCGCTGCCGGACGGCGAACGCATGCAGGCGGACATCTGGGTTATCGACGTCGCGACGGGTGAGGAGACGCGGCTCACTGACGAGCCATCCTGGGATAGCACCCCCTCCTGGACGGCGGACGGGCAGTACATCCTGTTCGAGAGCAATCGGGTGGACCCAGAGGCGACCGAGTTGGGGGAGACGCATGTGTGGCGCATGAGGCCGGACGGCTCGAGTCCCGAGCAGCTCATCCACAGCGAGGCCCGCGCCATCGAGCCGAAGCCTGCGCCCGACGGGCGCATCGCCTTCACGATGAAGGTGGACGACAACGAGGATCTCTACATCGCCGACGCCGACGGCGGAAACATCCGCCGGGTGACCACCGACCCAGCGCGCGACCGCTGTCCCATGTGGTTGAGCGACGACCTCATCGTCTTCTTCTCGGACCGGGACGGCAACAACGAGATCTACGTCGTCCGCCCCGACGGTTCGGGTCTTCGCCGGCTCACCCACGATCCCGGCAACGACGAGTTGTGTTGACTGGCGGCGGACATTCGCCCGTAGGTCTACGGGCAGGCGGCGCGGTCGGTATCGCAGAGTTCGACCCAGCGGGCGGGCCCGCTACGGTCGGCGGTCGTTCCTGCCGAACATCACGATGGCAGGATGAACGTCCCATCTTCCGGTCGGTCGTGCGTCTGCGACGCGCTGGAAACGCTGCACGCGCTTGCGAGCGTCGCGCTGGGCGACGAGCTGCCTCGGGACGCGCTCGAGCGCGCGGCCGCGCTCTTGCGCTGCGCGACGGGTGCGTCCGAGGCCATCATCGTGTACGCGCTCCAGGACGACTTCCTGCGGGTGTCGAGCGGCGGGCGAAGCCGTGACCTCCTGACATCTCCCGGGTTGCTGTTCATTCAGCGCCGCCTCATCCGGCTGAACCAACCGGTCGCCTTCAACCTCGTGGGCGATCGCGTGGTCGATGTGGTCCCAGCGCCGCCGGACGCGTACCGGCGGTATCTGGCGTTTCGGGTTCCCGCCAGCGAGACGTCGTCGGAGTTGTGTCTCCTGCGGGGCCGCTGGACGCCTGCCCGGGGCCGCCTCGCGGCGCGCATCACCGAGGCCGCGATGCCATCGCTGGCGACGCTCGTCGACCGCACCTTGAACGCGGAGCGGCGCCGGCGCCATCGGCAGCAGCTCGAAGCGCTGAACAACGCCGCGCAGGTGCTCACCCGGGCCGTGGACGTGCGCGCCGCCCTCACCGACCTCGTCTCCGCCATGGCGGGGGCCACGGGATACGACTACGTGACGTTCGACCTCTACGACCCCGACGAGCGCCGCTTCGTCATGCGCGTGCTGAACCGGAACCGCTGGACGAACACGGCCCTCGCGGACTTCTGGGTCAACAGCTTCAATCCCGACGACACGGACTACTTCGCCCGCTACGTCATGGACTCGACCGAGCCGCTGCTCTGCCCGGACTTGCAGAACGACGAGCGGTTTCCCGAATTCCTGCGTGCGTTCTATCGGCAGGCGTTGCTCATGTCCGCAGCCGCGTTCGCAGTGCGTTTTCAGGACGAGCTCCTGGGGACCATCGGATTCGTGTCCTACCGGCCGCGGACCTTCGGACCCGAAGAGGTCGCGGACCTCCGGGGCCTCGTGCAGCAGATGGCCACGGCCCTCAAGGCCATGCGGATGTACGCCGCGCTCGCGCGGTCGCGGGCGGAGCTGGAGCGGTACGCCCGGCGCATCGAGCGACAGCGGGCGAAGCTGCGCCAGCAGGCGCGCGCCCTCCGTCGCATGGCCACCACCGACGCCCTCACCGGGGTCTGCAACTACGCGCGCCTCCAGGAGTCGTTCGACCGGCTGCTCACGCGGGCCCGGGCGGACGGCGCGCCTCTGTCGGTCCTGCTCGCCGACGTCGACGAGTTCAAGCGCCTCAACGACTCGCACGGCCACCTCGTCGGGGATCAGGCGCTGCGGGCCATCGGACGCGCGCTGCGGCTCGGCTGCCGCCCGGGGGACGTGGTCGGCCGCTACGGGGGCGACGAATTCATGGTGCTGGCCCCGGGCGCGACACGTCGCGACGCCGAGCGCATCGCCCGGCGCCTCAGCGAGCGGGTCGCCCGCATCGTCGTACGGACGCCGGACGGGGGTCGGGTGTCGGGCCTGCGCCTCTCGATCGGCGTGGCGACGTTCCCGACGGACGGTGAGACGCGCGACGCGCTCATCCACCACGCCGACGCGGCGATGTACGCGGAGAAGCGCGCGAAGGCGGCGTAGGCGCGCCTCGACCAGCGGCGCCCGTCTCCAACGGCATCGGCAGGCATCGGGCCCACCGTGTCCCGCTTGACACCAGGGCTTCGGACTCGTAGACTCACGACCGTACGTTCGGAACAAGCGTGCGGGTCGCGGAGGACGTCGTGGCACGGAGGCCTCTCGAGACGGCGCTCAGGGAGCTACGGTCCGACCCGGAGCTCGGACCCCACTTCGCGGCGTGGCGTCTCCTCCCCGCGCGGCCCGCGCGCACCGTTCCCTTCCCGCCCGATATCGATCCCAGGCTTCGCGACGCTCTCCAGCGCTCGGGCATCGAGGCGCCTTACACGCATCAGGCGCAGGCCGCGGAAGCCGCGCTCGCGGGCCGGAACGTCGTGGTCGTGACGCCGACGGCCTCGGGGAAGACGCTGTGCTACAACCTGCCCGTGCTGCAAACCATTCTGGGTGACCCGTCGGCTCGGGCGCTGTATCTCTTCCCGACGAAGGCGCTGGCGCAGGACCAGACGGACGAGCTGCACGGGCTCGTCCGGGCCATGGGGGTCGACATCGGGACCTTCACCTATGACGGCGACACACCGCCCGACGCTCGCCGGAAGGTGCGCATGGCGGGCCACATCGTGGTCACGAACCCGGACATGCTCCACACGGGCATCCTTCCGCACCACACCAAGTGGATGAAGCTGTTCGAGAACCTGCGGTTCGTGGTCATCGACGAGATGCACCAGTACCGGGGCGTGTTCGGGAGTCACGTCGCCAACGTCATCCGGCGGCTGCGGCGCACCTGCCGCTTCTACGGGAGCGACCCCGTCTTCATCTGCTGTTCCGCCACCATCGCCAACCCGAAGGAGCTCGCCGAACGGCTGGTCGAGGCGCCGTTCGAGCTGGTGGACCAAAGCGGCGCTCCGGCCGGGCCCCGCGTGGTCGCCGTCTACAATCCGCCGGTGGTCAACGCCGAGCTGGGCATCCGCAGGAGCGCCCTGACGGCTGCGCGGGACCTCGCGTGGCGACTCCTGCGCGACGACATCCAGACCATCGTTTTCGCGCCGTCGCGGATGAGCGTCGAGCTGCTGCTCACCTACCTGCGGGAGACGGTGCGGCGCCGGCCCGGCGAGCCGCCCGTCATCGAGGGCTACCGGGGCGGCTACCTGCCGGGAGAGCGGCGCGCCATCGAGAAGGGCCTGAGCGAGGGGCGCGTTCGCGGCGTCGTCGCCACCAACGCGCTCGAGCTGGGGATCGACATCGGGGGTCTGGACGCGTCGATTCTCGTGGGGTACCCGGGTACCCTCGCCAGCGCCTGGCAGCAGATGGGGCGAGCGGGACGGCGCGCGGATCTCTCGTTCTCCTGTCTGGTCGCGAACTCGACGGCGCTGAATCAGTTTCTCGCGTCGCATCCCGAGTACCTGTTCGAGACGCCGCCCGAAGCGGGCCTCGTCGACCCCGACAACCTGTACGTGCGCGTGAGCCACCTGAAGTGCGCTGCGTTCGAGCTGCCGTTCGAGGAGGGCGAGCCGTTCGGGCAGGGCGCGGGCGAGCTGCTCGACCTGCTGGCCGAGGAGGATGTGCTGTACCGGGCCGACGGCCGCTACCACTGGATGGCGGAATCGTACCCCGCGGAGCAGGTGAGCCTGCGGAGCGCCGCCGTGGACAACGTCGTGATCATCGAATCGAGCCCTGACGACGCCCCGGGCCGGCGCCCGCGCGTCATCGGCGAGGTCGACCGGCCGTCCGCGCCCACGCTCGTCCACGAGGGCGCCATCTATTTCCACGGCGGGCAGCAGTACCACGTCGACCGGCTCGACTGGGCCGAGCAGAAGGCGTACGTCCGCAAGGTCAACGTCGACTACTACACGGACGCGAACCTGGCGGTCGAGCTCGACGTGTTGGAGTCGTTCGAGTCGCTGCCGGTCAAAGGTGGGATGAAGGCGCACGGCGAGGTGGCGGTGACGTTCCTGGCGACGCTGTACAAGAAGGTGAAGCTGCACACGCACGAGAACGTGGGTTGGGGCAAGATCCACCTGCCGCAGGAGGACGAGCACACGACGGCGTACTGGCTCGCGTTGGACGACGCGGCCACGGAAGGCCTGTCGCGGGACGCGCTGCAGCAGGGCCTGTGGGGTCTCGCCCACGTGCTCGGGAATCTCGCGCCCCTGTTTCTGATGTGCGACGCGCGCGACCTCCACGCTGTGCCCCAGGTGCGCTCGCCCCACACCGGGCGTCCCACCGTCTTCCTCTGGGAGCGCTGCCCCGGAGGCGTCGGCTACGCGCGGCGGCTGTTCGCGGTCCACGACGAGCTCGTTCGCGCCACGCTCGACCACGTCCAGGCCTGCGCCTGCCCGTCGGGATGCCCCTCGTGCTGCGGCCCGGGCCCCGACGACGCCTCGGGAGGCAAAGCCGAGACCCTGATCCTGTTGCGGCGCCTGTGTCCGTCAGTCGCGCGCGCCGCCGAGCCGGAGCCTTCCCGTGACGTCGCTGCTTCGTGACCGCGTCCGCGCGGCGCTGGGCGCTCCGAGTATCCCACCGCGCCCCGGTGAGCCCGTACGCCCCGCACTCCCGCCGCTCGATGTCATCTTCGGGGCCACGTGGGTCCAGACGGCGGCGGGCCCGGCGCTCGTGCGGGACGAGTGGTATCCGCCGGACCACGCCCATGGCCGCTTCCCCATCGGGGCCGGGCTGGCCCGGCGGGCTGCGCTCCAGGCGCTGACGGGCGGTTCCGCGCCCCGCCGGCCCGCCTTTCTCGACATCGAGACGACGGGGCTCGCCGGCGGCGTCGGGACGTGCGCCTTTCTTATAGGCGTCGGCGCGTGGCGGGACGAAGGCTTCCGCCTGCGCCAGTACTTCCTCCCGGCGCCGGGCTACGAAACGGCGATGCTGCGCCTGCTCGCCCGCGACCTCGACGAGTGCGACGCGCTGGTCACGTTCAACGGGCGCGCGTTCGACGTCCCGGTGCTCGAAAGCCGATTCGCGCTGAACCGCCTGTCCTCGCCCCTCGATCGGCTGCCGCATCTCGATCTGCTGCGGCCGGCCCGGCAGGTCTACCGCTTTCGCACCGAGTCGCGGCGGCTGGTCGAACTCGAAGAGCGGCTGCTGGCGTTCTTCCGTGAGGACGACGTGCCCGGATGGGCCCTCCCGCAGATGTACTTCGACTACCTTCGGGCGGGCCGCGCCGCGCCCCTTCGCCTGGTGTTCCGCCACAACCGGTGGGACGTGCTGGCGATGGCGTCGCTCCTGACGCGGCTCGCGATGGCCGTCGACGGCGACACCGAGGACCCGCGCGAGCGCCTCGGCGTCGCCGCGTGGCACGAGCGCCGGGGCGAGCGCGCGAGGGCCGTCGGCGCCTACGCCGGGGCGCTCCCGGAGCTGACCGCAGCGGAGCGGGCGCACGCGCTGCGCCGCCTGGCCCTGCTGTACCGGCGTGAGCGTCGCTGGCACGAGGCAGCGGCGCTCTGGCGCGAGCTCGCGGCGGCGGGCGATCGCGACGCGCTTATCGAGGTGGCCAAGCACCTCGAGCACCGGGAGCGCGACTACGCGGGCGCGCTCGAGGCGTGCGAGCGGGCGGCGGCGCTGAGCGACTCCCCTGAGTTGCGGCATCGCATGGAGCGGCTGCGCCGGAAACTCGCGAGCCCGCGGGCCGAAGAAAGGACGGAGCCATGGCCACCTGGGGAGCGTTCGAACGGGCGGCGCCCCTTCTCGCGCGCCTGGGACGCGAGCGCCTCGAACGGCGGCGCCTCGCCTTCATCGGGAGGCTGCGCCGAGACGGCGGCCCGCGCCTGAGCCCGGTCGAGGTCCTGTTCGTCGACGAGCACCTGTACGTCGGCATGATGCCGCGCTCGATGAAGGCCCGCGAACTGTTCCGCGATCCCCGCTGCGCGCTGCACAGCGTGACCGTCGATCCGAACGGGGAAGAGGGCGACTTCGAGGTCTATGGCCGTGCGACCCCGGCGACCGACCCTGCGCTGCGCGCTCGTCTCCACGACGCTGTGTTCGAGGCTACGGGATGGCGTCCGCCCGACGGAGCGCAGGATTTCACCATCGACATCCACTTGGCGGCGTTCGCGCTGTTCGGGGCGGGAGCGGACGAGCTTGCGCGGCAGGCGGAACGCGAGGGCGGCATCCGCGTGCGGTCCATGCCGGGAAGCGCCGGAACTCCGAACGTCGCCCTCGTGTGGCGCGCGCCGTAGATGCTCGCCCCGCGACGTTAGGGCGCTCTCGCCAGCGGGGGCCCCGGGATCGGCTTCGGCCTCACCCGGTAGATGGCGGTGGAGCCGTTGTCGAACGCCTTGTCCAGACGTCCGTTCAGGCCGGCCGCGATGTTCTCGAGCCCCGGCCCCGGGAAGTAGTTTCGCTCGAGCTCGCCGACAATGACGTATCGCACGTCGTAGCGGTCCAGAATCGCGATCTGCTCCGCGAGGTCCGGGGAGGTGTAGAACCTGGTCACGTCTTCCTGGCGCTTGGTGACCAGGATGCCGTACTTGCCCCGCTGCTGGCGCTGGTGCCAGTCCCACCCGGCGACCGCGGGCAAACCCGTGTAGATGGAGTAGCGCGAGCCCCATCGGTAGCCGGGCGTCACGCCCTCCATAATCGCGGGCGACCCCTCGACGTGCTCGCGCATCCACAGGATCCCCTCGTAGTCCTTCGACAGGTCGATGGTCCCCATGTCGTCGAAGTCGTTGAACACCGCGTGCGCCATGTAGTTCATGCCGTTGATGGACCGGGGCAGGTCAGCGAAGCGCTCGTCGATGCGCTGGGGGAGCGCCAGGAAGGGATACAGCGCGACGCCCACCAGCGTGACGGCGAACGCGGACGCGAACGCCGGCGCGACGTACGGGCGCAGCGCCCCGAGAGAGGACCCGGCGGCGCGGGCCGCGCGCAGGGCGCGGACGTCGGGGCGCATGACGGCCGTGAGATACCAGACGCCCACGGCGGACGCCAGGCCGAACAGCAGCCAGGCGTGCAGGTAGAACTTGAAGACCGTGTTCATCCGAGTGATGTCGTCGTTCAGTGTGATGAGGTCGACGCCCCCGCCCAGGGCGAACGCCATGCCGAACATCGCGAGGACGAACAGCCGCACATGGCTGTCGGGCTTGGGCCTCGCGACCTCGCGCGCCGCGAGCCATGCCACCACCGCGAGCATGACAACGGCGAGGGCGACCACACCCATACGGTCGCGCTGGGTGGCGGCGAACACGAAGACCGCGGGAAGTGCGATGAGCAGCGCCCCCATCGACAGGGACACGCCCGTGCCCGAGCGGAGGGACGCCATCGCCGGCGTGCGCCCGAGGGAGCGGTACAGCCACACGCCCAGGGTCGCCGCGGCCAGGAGGACGAACAATCCGAAGTGCCACAGGTAGTCGTCGAGCTGGGTCGTCTGCTCAGCGCGATGGAAGCCCGTCGCGGGCGCCAGGAAGTGGCGCGAGGCCGGCGAGAAGAGGGCGAGCGACACAGCGAGCACCGCCGCCGACTTCAGGAGCCACATCCCCAGCGTCGAGGGCCGGAGCCCGCCGTCGGCGCGCCACTGGGCGATGAGAAGCGTCGCCGAGGCGAGAAGCCCGAACGTGGGGTAGTCCCACGAGTTGGTCCAGCGCGCCGTCCCCACCAGCAGCCCCAGAAGACCCACGAACGTCCACTCAATGGCCAGCCGGCGGCCTCGCGGCCAGCCCTGCGCCTCGCGCGCCGACGCCACCGCCGCGAGCCCGACCGCCAGAGACAGCAGCGACACCGGGATGACCATCAGGTGAGCGTGCAGGTCGGCGAACATGAACGTGAACATCGGGAATTCGGTAATAGGCGCCGCCTGATTCGCCTGGTCCGGCGTCAGGTGAATGGCCCGGCTCGGGTCCCAGTAGTCGTAGGAGATGTTCTCACCACGGAGCAGCTCGAGCGTCCCCCCGACGACCTCGACGACCGGGCCGACCACGGGCACGTTCGACTGCCAGGGCGACGCCTCGGACAGGCGGTCGAGTCCCTGCGCCATGCCCCGGAAATTGCCGGCGAGCACGACCAGGAACACCGCGAGCCCAGCGGCCCACAGGGACGACCACGCAGGGATCGGACGGAACCCGGGCGACCGCTTCAGCGCGCGGCGGGCCAGCTCCACGAGGTTGTACGCGACCGACGCCACTACACCGACGGTGAAGGCGAAGTACGTCGGCAGGGCCAGGTTGAACGCGATCTCGGGGAGGATGCCCGTGAGTTTGATGACGTTCGCGGTCATGAACTGGCCGTAGTAGTAGTAGTTGATGTAGCCGCCCGCATACCACGGGTCGTACGGCGGCATCGTGGTGCTGCGGGTGACCGCATTCAGGTACGCGAGCTCCATCGGCTTCTCGCCGCCTCGGAACGGGTGCCAGAGGTCGGGGTTGGCGAGGCGGACGCCGTACGCCGCGAGGAACGCCGCGATGAAGAGCGCCTCGGCGAGCGCGAGGCTGCGCCAGCGCTCGCGGACGAGCTCCCGAACCTGGGGACCCCAGACGCTCCGTGTCACGACCCCGAATACGAGGATGGCGATGAACACCCCGTACACGACAGGGCGGGTGAAGTCGACCAGACGGAACGAGACAGGGCCCCAGACGAGATACGCGAAGATGACAAATCCTAAAGGCTTCGTGAGGAGATAGCCGCGGTCGGGCAGCGCGCGGAAGAGGGCGGCGGCGAGGGGCAGCATCGCGAAACCCAGAAGCTCGACAACAGCGAACCAGACGATGAGCGGGTGCTGATTCGCGAAGCTCTTCGCGTCGAAGATGGCGGTCCACGTCCCACCCGTGCGCTGCTTCTCGAGCTCGTCCGGCCGAAGCTGAAGCGCGTTCTTGCCCGCCTCTTTCGGCGTCATCCGCACCGCCGTCTCCGCCTTTTCGACTCCGAGCACAGTGGCCGCGCGTTCTCTGCTGTACGCCGAGGTCTTGCGGTAGATCGTGACGGGCGGATGGTCGTACACCGTCCACGATTCCTCGGCGCTGCGGTCCTGAATCGACACGCCGAAGATCGCCGGCGGATTCACGAACTCGGCGGCCTTCTCGAAGCCGAGTTCGCCGCTCCGCAACGCCTCGTAATACCGCGTAGTGACGGGCCAGATGGCCGGAGCGCGGGGAATGCTCCCCGAGAGGCGGTTGCTGGTCAGAATGACATAATCGACGGCGTCCAGGTTGTCGAGCAGCCGGCGGACCTTGTCCGGGTCGTCGATGTCGTAGTTCTGGAACTCTATGTGCCGGTACTGGTTCGGACCGGCGAACGGGAGGCTGTCGTCCCAGTGTTCGACCCCGAGCGTCGACCCGGCGGGGATGTTCCCGTGGATCCACTGCGACGCCTGAACGCGGGTCACTGGTTCCGTGTAGATGCTGAAGTAGGCGAGTCCCCACGCCGCCGTCAGGGCCACGACGGCGGCCCCGGCGATGGTCGCGCCGATGTGCGTCAGGCGGCCTGCGAGAGGGAGACGCCCGCGCTCAGCGCGCGGCGCGGCGCCCGAGAACCGGCGGCTCCAGTCCCACAGGTGGACGAGCAGGACTGCGGCGAGTGCGGCCAACGTGGGGTAGAGGGGGAGGAAATACCGCATGTACAGCGAGAATTGCCCGCCCATGAAGGCGAAGTAGCCCACCACCCACGAGAGCGGCACGAGCCACACCAGTTCGCGGCGCGCCGCGACCCGGCACGCCAGGTAACCGACCGCCAGCCAGGCGGTCACCCCGAGAGGGACGCCCATCCCCCAGAGGACCATTTGCTGCAGGGGCCACAACCATGGGACGCGCCCGATCCACTGCACGTTCGGGGGGAACGACGAGCCATCGAGGAGCGCCCGCTGGTCGAGTTCGTCCCGCAGCCAGTGCGGATTCAAGCGGATCGTCCAGAACAGGATGTCCTGCCATGAGGGCGCATTGAAGGCGTACGGCATCGCGACGCGGAAGGCCGCGAACGCCCCGATCGTCGCGACAACACACAGCCCGAGCGCCCCCAGCAGCGGCTTGCGCGCCGATGCCCAGTCCAGCCCGGCGCCCTGCTGCGAGCGCCACATCGCTTCGAGCCAAGGTCGGAGGACGGGCCACGCTCGCAGGGACGCGCCCAGCAACACCACGGGGAGCAGTGAAACGACCGTCACCTTCGAGGCCGTCCCGAAGCCGAGGGCCAGGCCTGCGAGCAGCGCGCTGCCCCAGCCGCCGCCCTGGGCGAGGCGGATAGCGCAATACACCGCCACCGCCGCGAAGAACGTCGCGTAAGGGTCCACGACGAAGAAGTGACTGTGCTGGATGGGGAGGGGCGCGAAGGCGTAGAGCGTCGCGGCGACGATCCCCGCCCGCCTGTCGAGCAAGCGGCTCGCCGTCAGAAAGACCATGAGGATGGTCGCCGAGTCGATGATTCCCGTAAGGGCGCGTCCCGCCCGGTGCGCAAGGTCGTACGTGTCCCAGTCGCGGTCGGCGAAGCCCAACGTGAGGAGCCGGGTGTTCGAGGCCACGAACTTCCCGAGAAAGAGCGGCAGCTCCCCGTACACGTAAGTGTCGTGGTTTCGGTTGTAGGGGTTGAGCGGCGAGCGCTCCGTGTCAAAATAGTCCCCAATCGAGTCGGGCGCGCGGATGTCGAGAAGAACGGTAGTGATGAAGCGCTCGTCCGGGTGCAGGTGGAGGCTCTGGCCCGAGACGTCGGCGTCCCAGTTGTTGTGGGCGAGCCGCAGATATGCGCCGAGAGCGATGACGACGACCAGCAAGGCGAGGGTGAGGCTCTCCACCCTCGCCATCGAAACGGCCCGCAACCGTGCCAGTGCGCCGGTTCCGGTGGGGAGTTCCCCCGTCACGGGGGCGGCTCGTTCGGTCATGTGCCCTCTCGCCGGAGTGGCGTCGTATCGAGCCGATGATAACAGAGGCGCACGTCAATGACCCCGTGCGCGACTGCGCGGTCGCGGTTCGCAGAGAGTATCGGCCGTCTCGCCCGGTTCATGACGGGCGGGCGAGCCGAGCTGGCGCTGGCGTGTCTCATTCTCGCCGCCGCGACTGCGGTCCGCGTGGTCAAACTGGATACGTTCCCCCGGATTCTCGCAGGGGACGAGCTGGATAACCTCCAAACCGCGTACCATATCATCGAAGGGACCGGGCCAGGGCCGTTCGGCTTCGACTGGAAGCCAGCGCCCGCTCTCGGCCTGTACCCCCTCGCCTGGAGCGTGCAAATCTTCGGTAACGGGGTCTGGTCGTTTCGCGTGTTCCCCGTTGCCCTGAGCGTATTGACGCTGGCGCTGTTCTATCCGCTCGCCCGGCAATCGATGCGCCCCTTGGCCGCTCTCGCATCGCTCGCGCTGCTCGGCTCGAATCTATGGTTCCTGCACTTCTCGCGCACGGCGTGGGACAACATCAATTCTGCGCTGTTCGCGGTCGGCGCCTGCCTGTGTACTGGCAGGGCGATCGATTCCCGTGGGTGGCGGTGGTGGGCAGGCGCGGGCGCGTTCAGTGCGCTGGGAATGTACGGGTACTTCACGGGGCGGTTCATCATCATTGCGGTGCTGGTGCAGGTGGGCCTTGCGGTCGCGATGCGAGCGTTGCCGTGGCGAGACGCCCTGCGCGGTGGAGTGCTCGTCACGCTGATCGCAGCCATACTCGTTGCGCCGCTGGCGGTGAACGTCCTCGAGGATTGGGACTATTTCAACCGTCGAACCCAGATGGTGTCGGTCTTCAACACGAAACAGCCTTACGAAGGCGATACAAACGGCTGGATCATCGCGGCGAAAAACGTGCTGCGGAACTATCGGGGCTTCGTGTTGCAGGATGGCTCAGAATTCCGTCGCGGTCTGTGGACGCGCTATGGCCCGCCGGGCGCCCCGCCTCTCGATCTCCTCACCACCCACGTGTTCTGGATCGGAATGGCCGTCGCGGCGCTCCGATTTCGTCGGTCGTTCCACTGGTGGCCCTACTTCCTCCCACTCTTCATCTCCGAGGTGTTCTCCCGTGGGACACCCGACCTTGCCCGCGGCCTTCTGTTCGCCCCGTTCTACTTCCTGTACGTCGGACTGGGCGTAGACGCGCTCTGCCAGGCGGTGGAAACGTGGGAAAGGAGGGCCGCCACGTTCGCGCCTGCGGTCGTCGTCATCGGCGTGGTGGCTGTCGGGGCCTGGAACATCCGCGAGTACTTCGTATGGCAATCGAGGGACGCCGTACAGATGCAACGGCTTCCCGGAATCGATCGCTGCGAATGGGAGCTGTGGCGGGACATGGCTCGGGAGGCGGCTCGGCTCGGGAATGCCGGAGTAAACAGCGCCGAATTCGAGGCGCGGCGCCGGGTCCTCGATTGTTCGCCCATCGCACGCGCCGCGTGGACTCGCTGACGCCGCATGCGCTGCTCAGGGGCTCTGCGCTGCCGGCGGAAGGTAATATGCGACGAATTCCACTATCCCGTTGTGGCGTGACTCCGTAACCGTGCCTCCCGGGTACAGACGCGTCAACTGTGAAAGGTATTCCTCGTACGGCGCAAGCAGAACGTACGCGACGCCACTGTCACGCGTTCGCCGCAGGTCGAACGTGCCGAATTCTCTGGATCGGTCTTCTCCCTCGACTCCGAACGCGAGGTAGCGGCGCGTTTCGTATCCAAAGCCCCAGCGTGCGCTGTAGAAATACACGTATGTATCGTCGGGCAGATCCTGCATGTACTCCGAGGCCTTCGCCAGTTCCACGGCGAATGTGAAGCGTGCGAGGCCGGTATCTGGAAAATCCCGGAAATAGTACGTGAGCGCTTGGTAGCCGATGAACGCGACCACTCCCGCCACGGCCACGCGCGTCAACGTTTGCCACTCTCGGGCGAACGACCGCGCGCGGTCCCATAACGCCGCAAGAGGGACTGCGGCCATCACCGCGAGGAACGGTACGAGGCCAAGCGACCGGCGAAACAGCGCGGTGTAAGTGAATTCGCTCGCGAACGGAAGGAAGACGAACGCTGCCAGGACGGTAGCGGCCGCCGGACTGCGCCACTTCGAGGCCAACATGAGGAGGCCCACGGCGACGAGGACAACGGAAGCGCGATCCACCATGGCGCGCGCGCCGGCGGCGTCCACGCCGTCCGGCTCGCCTTCCCAGAATACGGCAGAGTAGAAGTCCTTGACTCGCCCGAGCGAGAAGGTGAGCTTCTCCCACGCGTCTTTCGACTTCCATTCCTCGCTCTCGAAGACCGACACGGTGCGGTGATGATTGAGGTAGCCGTTCTGCGGGTCGGCGGCGTACTGAATCATCGGGAGCGCTGCGAGGACCGCCATGACGGCAAACAGCGTGAGACAGAGGGCAGGCCGCGCGATCGCGCGAAGCCATCCACGCGAGAGGTTTCGCCTGGTCTCAGCGGTGATGAACCAGAGCAGCGCGACGGCCACCGGGAGCGCGAACACGGGATACGCGTTGTAGGTGTAGATTCCGGCCCCGAACGAAAGGCCCGCCGCCGCGAACGCAAGCGGACTTCGGCTTCGGACGCCCCAAAACAAGAACGCGAGGGTGATCAGCTCCACGAGAGGCCACGAAATGACCATGAAGCCGATGCGGCTGTAATGCAGGTGCCAGAGGCTCACCGAGAGCAGGACCGCGGCGAACATCCCGACGGTCTTGGAGAACATCGTTCGGAAGGCGAGATACGCGAC
>JBBING010000024.1:0-12139 GCA_037444005.1 Chloroflexota bacterium | reverse complement strand
GCCATGGGCAGTCTGACTGCCAGAACGTCCGGGCCGAACAGCTTCTCGAAGGGCGCTACGAAGTAGAGAGGGCCGGCCGGCTGCCCGAGCGCGCTCCCCACGTATGGCCCGATCCACCCCTCTCGCAAGACGCGTTCGGCGTCCAGCCCTGTCCATCCCTCGTCGCCGTGGAGCCCGGGAGGAATTTTCGTGAGCAACACCAGCCGGGGCACCGCCGCGAAGATGGTCAGCCCGGCGAGCAGGAGCGCGTCAGCCCGGAGGCCGGCGAGTCTGCCGAAAGCGACGTTCGACAGGGACCGGAGCGCCCATCGCTCCCGGGGTGCACTCGTGCCGACCGTCGTAGCCATGTCGTCTTCCCTCGAGGCTGCGAGCGGGCTTCGCTCCCTCGGCACGAAGCTTAACCCGCCTCGGCCACGTGCGTCACCCGCGGTCCATGGCTAGATATCGGCAAGTGGCGAGATGCCCACGATGGATGCGCTAGCCCCTCACCGGCTTGTCGGCGGCGATGTAGGCGCTGGTCCAGCCGCGGCCGTCGTCGTCCCCGTGGTCAATGCGGATGCGCTCGAACCCGGCGGCACGCAGCTTCTCCGCGAACGCGCTCACCGTCAGCGCGCCTGCCACGCACCCCGCCCACGACGCCAGGTCGCTTTGCTCTTCGGGCGTGGGCTCCCGCACCCACACGATGTCCGACACCCGGAACCGCCCGCCGGGCTTCAGGACCCGGTACGCCTCGCGAAACACGGCGTCCTTGTCAGGCGAGAGGTTGATCACGCAGTTCGAGATGATGACGTCGACGCTGCCGGAGTCGACCGGGAGCGCCTCGATCTCGCCGGCGCGGAACTCGACGTTGGTGGCGCCGACCTTCGCCAGGTTGCGGCGGGCGAGCTCGAGCATTTCGGGGGTCATATCTACGCCGATGACCCAGCCCGTGGGTCCCACCCGCTGGGCCGAGAGGAAGCAGTCGAGCCCGGCGCCGCTGCCGAGGTCGAGCACGGTTTCGCCCGCGCACAGCTCGGCCAGCGCGATGGGATTTCCGCATCCGAGCGACAGCTCCGCCACCGTTTCCGGGACCGTCCCCAGTTCCTGCGCCGAGTACAGCCGGCGCGCCCAGCTCGACACTTCCTCCTGCGGCGCCTCGGGCGGGCCGCAGCAGGGGTCGCAGCGGGACGCGGACGTCTCGATCAGGGGGATGGCGTCTTCCTGTTGCAGCCGCTCGCGGGCCCGCGCGGCGTAGCGCTCCTTAACCGCAGTCTTGATCTCGTCGGCAGGCGGATTCGACATGACTCGCTCCTTTCGATTCGCCCGCGGGGCCGAGCAGCCCCCTGGTGACGGCTTGCGAGAGATAGGGGAGGACGTGGCCCCAGGCCTCGGCGGCGGCGCGGTACGCCCGCCAGCCGCGCTCGGTGAGCTCGCAGACCTTGCGGGCGCGCGCCCCCTGGCGCTCCTCGCGACAGACGATGTACCCGCCGAGCGTCAGTTCGCGGATGGTCGGGTAGATCATGGCGTCGGAAGGCTCGCAGCAGTGGTCGCACGCCTCTGCGATGGCCCGGGCCAGCTCGTACCCGTGCATCGGCCGCTGCGCGAGACTCGCGAGCAGAAAGAAGCGCGAGGCGCTGCGGGCGATGAGGGTGTCCCAGTGGGCGCGCGTGTCCATAGCTAGGTTAACGATATATCGTCGAGCTAGGTGTTGTCAAGGGAGGGCGGACCGGCCGGGCGGCGGACCCGGGCTCCCGCCGCTACAGGCCCTCGCGCACGAGGGAGTCGAGCGCGAACTCGAAGTAGGTGACCGCCTCGGAGAAGCTGAACCGCTCGCGGTCGTACACCACCGTCGGAGGTCCGTCGGCGGGCGTCTCGAGGTGAGCGCCGAGCCGGGGAAACGCGAAGATGCGGAAGCGGCCCATGGGGCCTTCCAGGAGCTCCGGCTTCCGCCTGAGCAGCTCGACGTACGCTTCCGCGGCCCGGCGGACGACGTCGGGGTAGTTGCCCGCGACGAGCGAGGCGTGGGCGGCGCGCAGCGATTCGCGCAACGCTTCGTCCCGAATCCGTTCGAGCTTGGCGGGCGGCGCGGGCATGGTCAGATCGAGGAATTGACCGGGTACTCGACGCCGTCGAGCTGCCGCTCGCGCCAGCGCTGATGCTGTTCGTGGCGCTCCTTGAACTCGGGGAGCACCTTCGTCCCGAACAGGTACAGCGAGTCCATGATGTCCTCGTGCTTCCGGGCCCCCGCCTGGGCGACGAAGATCATGAGGTCGAGGTGCGCGTCCTCGTACTTGCGCAGCGTCTCGCGGATGAACGCCGGGCTGCCGATGCAGCCGCCCCGGCGGGACGCTCGCCAGAGGGCGCGCTGCACTTCGTCGGCGGGCTCTTCTTCGCTCGCGCCGCCGGCGTAGCCGCCGAACCCGCGGCCGCCGAAGATGTCCATGCGCCGCTCGGGCGGCGTCTCGAGGAACCGGCGGTACAGGTGCACCTTCGACGGCTCGTGGGCCGCGCCGAGGGGGCTGTAGTAGTAGCCGAGAGAGTAGGCGAAGAACTGTGTGCCTTCCACGCCCTTCGCGATGGCTTCGTCGTCCGTCTCGCAGCACATGAGCGAGGACAGCACCGCCAGCGCCGGGTTGATCGCCTTACCGATGGGGAAGCACTCCTCCCGGATGAGGCGGTAGTAGTTCTCGACGCGCTCCTGCGCCTCCTCCGGCGTCTCGAAGGCGAAGCCGAGGGAGCCCATGCCCAGGCGGGCCGCGACCATCGTCGTTTCGCGCCGGGACGACGCGACCCAGAGCGGCGGGTGCGGCTTCTGCAACGGCTTCGGGATGACGTTGCGAGGCGGCATGCCGAAGTACGCGCCCTCGAACCCCGGGTACGGGCTCGAGGTCATCATGTTCACGCACTCGCGGGTCGCCTCCTCCCACATCATCTTCTTCTCTTCGCGGGCGACGCCGAACCCGCCGAGCTCCATCTCCGATGACGACTCCCCGGTGCCGAATTCGACCCGTCCATCGCTCACGAGGTCGAGCGTGGCGATGCGCTCGGCGACGCGGGCGGGATGGTTGTACCGCGGCGGCATGAGGACGATGCCGTGCCCGAGCCGGATGTTCCTCGTGCGCTGGCTGGCGGCGGCGAGGAACACCTCGGGCGCCGACGAGTGCGAGTACTCTTCGAGGAAGTGGTGCTCGACCTCGAAGATGTAGTCGAAGCCGAGCTTGTCTGCGAGCTCGATCTGCTCGAGCGCGTCCTTCAGCAGGCGATGCTCCGCGTCAGGGTCCCAGTCGTCTCGGTCGGGCGGACGGGGGAGCTGGTGTTCGTAGAAGAGGCCGAATTTCATGGTGGCGTCCTCCCTCGGCGGGATGCGGTCACGTCAACGGCCGCCGGTCACGCCGCCCGAGCGAACCAACAGGTCCTCGAGGTGCATCTGCCATTCGAGCGCTGTCCGGCGTTTCTGCGGCGTATCGGCAAGCTCTTCGTAGATGGCCTGGCCCCACTGGATGTGCCGCTCCTCTTCGAGCAGGATGTGCTCCAGGATGCGGACGGTGGGCGCGTCGCACACCTTGTCCGTGACGAGGAGATGATGGCGGTAGTACACGGCCAGGTGCGTCTTGAGGACGCGATACAGCCCGACGATGCGCAGGAGCTCGTCATCCTGCAGCATCATCGTCTCGCAAAAGCGTACGAACTCCTCGTTCGGCGGCTCGGCCCGCGTCGACGAGCGCAGCGTCGGCGGGACGTCCATCTCCATCCCCTCGGTCACGCGGAGCTCGGGGAGCCGCTGCCCGAGCCAGTACGAGTGGATGGAGTCGTGGTAGCAGTGCTCGCCGAAGGCGAACTTGACTTTGATGGTGGGGCAGGAGGACGCCCACCCTCCCAGGGCCGTCATGCAGACGTTCTCGGCGTAGCGGTAGTTCAGGATGCGGCGGGCGTTCTCGGCCACGGAGAAGGCGCCACCGATGTGCCTCGGGTCGACGGCGAGTTCCAGCGCTCCCATGTTCATGCTCCTCAGGCCGGCGCGGGCGCCCCGCGGAGGCGGACCAGCGCAGCCGCCACCTGCGCCTTGCGGGCCAGCTTCGCCGCGTGCTGCCGGGCGGCCCAGGCCCGGGCCTTCTCCTTGGCCCGCTCGAGCTGCTCAGGCGACGGCCGGTACGGGTCCTCGTCGATGCAGTCCACGGGACACACCTTCACGCAGATCCCGCAGTCGATGCACCACTCCGGGTCGACGACGTGCGTGCGGCGGCCCGTCGAAAAGTAGCGAATGCACTCGGTGGGGCAGGCGCGCCGGCACCAGCTACAGTTGATGCATGCCCCGAGGTCGATGCGGACGGCCACGGCTCACGCGGCCCCTTCCTGCCCGGGAGCGACCGCGCCCGTGCCGAGCGCGGCCATCCCCCGGTCCATCTCCTCCGCGAAGAACCGGCGCAGCTCCTCGGTCTGTTCACCCGAAAGCCGCGCGCGGAACCCTTCGGACAGCGCATGCGCGCGCAGCGCCCGCCGCTCCTTCTCGGGGTCGCCTTCCACGAGCTCCTTGATGAAGTAGTCGCCGATGGCAGTATGGGTGACCTCGTCCGCCCAGTTGTAGTCGTAGACGTGCGCCATGAGCCGGTCGCCGATCTTCTCACCGACGAGCGAGGTGTCCTTGAAGAGCTGCAGCGCCGCTCCTTCGAGGGACACGTTCGTCATCGAGAGGCTGACCACGGGGTCGCGCATGATCTGCTGCACCTGGTCGGGCATAAGGGTGCCTGCGGCGCCGCCGCCCGCCAGCGTGTCGGGGTATTCGCCGATGCGCCCGCCGTACGATTCGAGCAGCTCCTTCCCGAGCCAGGCGTGGCGCACTTCGTCCCAGGTCTGGCGGGCCATGGCCATGATCAGCGACCAGGGAACGGGCCACTCTTGCCACTCGCAGACCTTCCGGCTGAAGGCGTCGATGCCGGCGAACTCGGCGCTGACGATGCCGCTGACCAGCGCCTTCCTGAACTCGAGGTTGTCGGGGTCGGCCAGGACCATCTGGCGCAGGAGCTGCAGGTCGTAGTTGGCGGCGTCGCCGAGCCGTGCGGCGAGGCTGGCCCGCTCAGCGTCGCCAATGACTGCGACGGGCCGGTACGCCGGCTCCCGGCGCGACGGCAGCTCCCGGACGTGATCGGCGAACTTCCCCATCGGCCTCCTCCCGGGCGTGTGCGGGTAGTGCAGCGAGTATAGTACGGCGGGCCCCATTCGTAAAGTCGCAGGATTGGCGCTTCTGCAATAATCCAGCCTGAATGATGCAGTTGCGTCAGTAGAAGCGCGGTGCGACTGCGGCCGGAGCATTCTGGCGTCCCACGGCAGTGCGCCCGGGCGGGACGCTGCGGCTATTCGAAGGGATACATCACGAGGCCGGTCGCCAGCTTGGGGTAGAAGTAGGTCGACTTCTGCGGCAAGCGCTCGCGGGCGTCGGCTACGGCGAGGATGTGCTCGACGGGCGTCGGGTTCAACAGGAAGGCCAGCCGCGCGCGTCCCCGCTCGACCGCGAGGCGCGCCTGGTCCGCGTCCTCCGTGTACGACACGACCTCGCCCTCCGCGACGGCGCTCTCGTCGATGCCCAGGCACGCCTTCAGCACGGCATGCTGGAGCACGGCGACGTCCAAACGCTTCCAGACCGCGGGTTTCTCGGGCGGCATGAGCGGTTCGACGGCCTCGAACGACGTCAGCCGGAGCAGGTGATAGCGCTGCTCCTCGAGGCCCAGCGCGCCGAACGCCACAGTCTCGCGCCCCGCGGCGGCCAGGCGCGCCAGCAGCCTGAGCAACGCCGTCCCGTCCCACGATCGCGGCGTGACGTCTTCGATCTCGAAGAAGCGGCTCAAGCGGGGCGCGAGGTCGTGCGGCGTCACGGGTGGCCGAAGCAGCCGATGGGCAGGGAGCACGACGAGGCCGGGGTCGTCCGCGGCCACGAGCGCCATGAGGACGAAGTTTTCGGGCTCTTCGCCTGTCCAGCGCTCGCTCTCCTGCCTGCGCTCGTCGCGGTACGCCAGGGCGGTCTCGTAACGGTGGTGCCCGTCGGCCACGTAGACCACGCGCTCGGACAATGCCTGCGCGATGGCCGCGTCGTGCCGCTGCGGGAGGGCGAACAGCCGGTGGCGCTGCCCGTCGGGCGTCGCCGCTTCCAGGAGGGGCGGGTCTTCCGGCTCCAGGAGCCCGCCCAGCGCGCCGCGGTCGCGGTAGAGGCCGAAGACAGGGCTGATGTTCGCCCGGACGCTGCGCAACAGCCGGAGGCGGTCCTCCTTCGGCTTCGGTAACGTCCGCTCGTGGGGGAGGATGACGCCGCGCTCCCAGGGCTCGAGACGCACGGCGGCCATGAGCGCCCGCCGGCGGCGCCGGCCCTCGTCCTGGAACTCCTGCTCGTAGAGGTAGAACCGCGGCCGGTCGTCGAGGACGAGGACTCCCTCCTCTCGCCAACGCCGCAGATCTGCGGCCGCGCGGGCGTAGCGATCGCGTCCGGGGGCGTCATCGGGCCGCTCTTCGCCGTACTCCAGCCGGACCACGTTGTACGGGCTCGCCGCGTAGAGCCGGCGCTGTTCGTCCGCGTCGATGACGTCGTACGGTGGCGCGACGAGGCGCGAGGGGTCTCCGGCGACGGCGGGATCGTACCGGAGCGCCCGGAAGGGACGCACGTCAGCCACGCGGGCGCCTCCCTTCGCGTTGACCCGGCGCGGGGGCCTTCCTAGAATGACGCCGTCTCTCCTGGAATGCGCTTCCCACCGTCGAGAGGAGCCTGTGTCGTACTGCGTGTTCTGCGAGATCGTGGCCCGTCGCGAGCCGGCCGAGATCCTCTACGAAGACGACGACGTCGTCGTGTTCCGGAACCGGCTGCGATGGGTGCCGGTGATGCTGCTCGTCGTGCCGCGCAAGCACATGTCCCAGGCGGAGCTGTGGCGGGACATGGGCCCGGTGGGGCGCGTCGCCGTCGAGATGGGCGAGAAGCACTGCCCTAACGGCTTCCGGCTGCTTTCGAACTTCGGGTTCGATGCCATGCAGAGCCAGTACCACGGCCACGTGCACGTGCTGGGCGGCATCTACCTGGGCGAGTACGCCTGACCTCACGCCGCGCCGATCTCCCGGAGCGCCGCCACCTGCGCCTCGAAGAGCCGCTTCAGCCCGATGTCCGCGAGGCGCAGGATTTCGTCCATGAGCGCGCGCGGAAACGGATGCCGTTCGGCGGTTCCCTGCACCTCGACGTACAGGCCCTCGGCCGTCATGACGATGTTGAAGTCGACGTCGGCCCGCGCGTCTTCGTCGTATGTCGGGTCGAGGACCGGGACGCCTTCGACCACCGCGACGCTCACCGCCGCCACGGCGGTCCGCAGGGGCATTGAGCCGAGCTCCCGCTCGGCGACGAGGCGGTGAAACGCCTGTCGCAGGGCGACGTACCCCCCTGTGATGCTGGCGCAGCGTGTGCCCGCGTCCGCGCGAATGACGTCGCAGTCGACCGTGAAGGTGCGCTCGCCCAGGATGTCGAGGTTCGTGACGGCGCGAAGCGAGCGCCCGATGAGGCGCTGAATCTCCTGGCTGCGGCCGCTCTGGCGTCCTTCGCGGGCCTCGCGGGGCGTCCGTACGATAGTGGAGCGCGGCAGCATGCCGTATTCCGCCGTCACCCAGCCGGACGTGGTGCCGCGGAGAAACGGCGGCTGGCGGTCCTCCACGGAGGCGGTGCAAACGACGACCGTGTCGCCCATCTCGATGAGCGCCGATCCCTCGGCGTGCGGGAGGTAGTTCGGCGTGATCCGCACGGGACGGGGTTCGTCGGGGCGTCGGCCGTCGGGGCGCAGGGGACGTTCGCGCGCGGTCATGTGGCGGTGCGAGTATAGCCCGCCGTCGCCGGCGAACGAAAGCGCGCGAGGCGCCGGTTCACTCGATGGCCTCCAGCAGGTAGTGGAGGTCCAGCTCCGGGTTTTCGTAGCGCACGAGGGGGCGCTCCGGCGTGTCGGCGTACCAGGCGAACAGGGTCGCGCCGCCGCCCTGAACCTCGACGCGCCACGCGTCGAAAGCGCCCGCCGGCGTCTCGACCCGCTCCGGACCGCTCACCCGCAGGGTCACCGGCACCGTGCGGCGCCGGGTCGACAGCACGGCGTTGTACGCGCCCTCGTATCCGTCCCGGAACTCGATGGTCCGCCACAGAAACAGGCTCGTCTCGTTGTCGTAATAGTGGTCCGGAAGCCGCAGCGGATTGGTCCGCTGGTCGCCGTCCGTCTTCTCGGTCAGCTCGACAATGTCCTCGTCCGGCCGGTAGATGGCCGTGAACTCCGTGGTCTCGTCCTCGCTCACGATGGTTCTGGTCACCCGCAGGGGCTTCAAGGTCGCGGCGTCGACGCGCACCTCGCTGTCGTCCGTGGTCCTGCCGCTGTCGAACGACGATCGCAGCACGTACTCCTCGCCGTCGCGTCGGATGGAGAGCGTGGCGTCGCCCACGTCCTTCCCCTCGTCGTCCACCATGCGATAGCGCGCGGTCTCGCGGTCCGGCCACGGAATGCCGGCGACGATGTCCGACGTCTGGATCGACGGCGCTTCTTCGGGCGCGGCGCAGGCCACGGTGAGGAGGACGAGGAGCGGCAGGGCGAACGCGATGGAGCGAGACATCGGCACCATCGTATCGGGGGCGGGACGGTGGCGAAAGCGGAGCTTCAGGCGCCCACGGCCGCCGTGGCCACGGCGCGCACCCGCTCGAGCGCCTCCTCGATGTCCGCGCGCGTGATGCCGTAGTGGGTGTTCATGCGCAGGCGGCCGTAGCCGATGGCCGTGGTGAGCACGCCGCGCTCCCGCAGCCGGCGGGCGAAGTCGGCGGGGTCCATCGACGTGACCTCGAAGATCACGATGTTCGTCTGCACCTTCGCAGGGTCGATGACGACGCCGGGGATGGCGGCGAGCCCTTCGGCGAGCAGCCGCGCGTTCTCGTGATCTTCGGCGAGCCGCTCGACCATCGTCTCGAGGGCGACGATGCCCGCGGCGGCGAGGACGCCCGCCTGCCGCATGCCGCCGCCGACCATCTTGCGCATCTTTCGCGCGCGGGCCACGAAGTCGGCGCTCCCGCACACGAGCGACCCGACGGGCGCGGAGAGCCCTTTCGACAGGCAGAAGCTCACGGAGTCGACGTCCTTCGTCAGTTCGCTCACCGGGAGCCCGAGGGCGACGGCGGCGTTGAAGACGCGGGCGCCGTCGAGGTGCACCGGGACACCGTGGCGATGGGCCACATCGGCGATGGCCGCGGTGTCTTCGGGGGTGAGGACCGCGCCGCCGCAGCGGTTGTGGGTGTTCTCGATGCAGACGAGCGCGGTGCGAGGGAAGTGGATGTTCTCGCCCCGGATCGTCGCCTCGACCTCGGCCGGGTCCATCATTCCCCGCTCATCGTTGCGTACGGCGCGGAGCTGGATGCCGCCGAGGCCGGCGGCGCCGCCGACTTCGTAGTGGAGGATGTGGGCCTCGCTGCCGACGATCGCCTCGTCGCCGCGCCCGCACCACGAAAGCAGCGACACCAGATTGGCCATGGTGCCGCTGGCGACGAAGAGCGCGGCCTCCTTGCCCGTGCGCTCCGCGGCCATGCGCTCGAGGCGGTTCACCGTCGGGTCTTCCCCGAAGACGTCATCGCCGAGCTCGGCCTCTGCCATGGCCCGGCGCATCTCGGGCGTCGGCAACGTCACTGTGTCGCTGCGCAGATCGATGACGCGCTCGGTCACGGGCGCCGCTCCCACAGGGACTGATAGTGGTCGGCGCCCAGGATGGCGGCGACCTCCTCGGCCCGCTCCTCTCGACGGAGCTGCTCGAGCGCCAGGTCGCACTGCTCCTGCGTGCCCACGTATCCGAGGTCGACCAGGCGCTCGACGATGCGGTCCCAGACGCCGCTGGTGACGAGGGTCTCGACGTGCCGCGGCCACACGAAGGACATAAGGCGCTCCGGGACCCGGAAGCGGGGGCGAAGCTGTTTGATGCTCTTGAAGCGCTCTTCGATGGAGGCCGCAGGCGGTACCACGCGGATCAGCGGGCCCTCGTCCTCCCGCGTCCGTGCGTCGATGAGAAGCCGCTTCTGAATGAGGGCGAAGCGCACCACGAGGACGTCGGCGGTGTCGATAACGTGGTGGACCTCGTCGAGGTCGATGCCGAAGTCGGGTTCCACTGCCCCTCCGAAACGATGAATGACCCGCCGGCGGCGGGTCACTCCGTGTGGACCGCTCGAAGCCAGTCTAGGCGCGGTCCGCGCGGGCGGTCAAGCGTCACGAACGGGTCCTCACGCCTGGTTGAACCGCGGCGGGCGCTTCTCCCGGAAGGCGGCGATGCCCTCCCGCGCGTCGGGGTGGTGGTCCGAGATCGCGGTCTTGGTCGCGATGTCGTCGAGCGCCTGGGCGAACGTCATTTCCGCGGCGTTGTACACGGCTCGCTTCAGGAGGCGCATCGCCACCTGCGGGCCCTCGGCCAACTCGCGGGCCAGCTCGAGCGCGCGGTCGAGCAGCGCCTCGGGCGGGACGACCTCGTGTACGAGGCCCAGGTCGAGCGCCTCCTGTGCGCTCACGATGCGGTTCCGCATGAGGAAATCCATGGCCTTCGCGACGCCCAGAAGCTGCACGAGGAGGTACTGACCTCCTTCGTCCGGCAAGAGGCCGAAGCGCAGCGTGGCGCTGCCCAACCGCGCCTCCGTCGACGCGATGCGGAAGTCGCACGCCAGGGCCAGCGAAAGCCCCGTCTGGATCGCGACGCCGTTGATGGCGGCGATGGTCAGCTTGTCGAGATTGCGCACGGCGACGTTGAGGGGCTGAGACAGCGCCCGCAGTCCGTCATAGGTGCCGATGGGCGTGTGGTGGCCGGGCGGAATGTCGGGGACGAGCGCCCGGGCACCGCCGGGCGGCCTCCGGCCGCTGATATCGTCGCCCGCCGAGAACGCCCGGCCAGACCCCGTGAACACGACGACGCGGACGGCGTCGTCCATCTGCGCCTGGAGCAGCGTCTCGACGAGATCGCGCTTCATCCCCTGCGTCATGCCGTTGAGCCGCTCGGGCTGGTTGAACGTGATGAGCGCAATGCCGGGGTCGCGCAGCGCGACCTCGAAGCCGCGGAAGACGCCGGTTTCCATCGTCACTCCCCGGTGAAGGTCGGCTGGCGCTTCTCGACGAACGCCTTCGCCGCCTCGCGGTGGTCGTTGGTCATGCCGGAGAGCCGCATGTTGAGCGCTTCCTGGTCGAGCAGCGTGAGCAGGTCGCAGTGTTCGCTGCGGTTCAGGTTCTCCTTCATCCGCGCGTAGGCCAGCGTGGGTCCGGTGGCGAGCCGGTGCGCCAGCTCCATCGTCTCCTCCTCGAGCCGGTCGTGGGGCACGACGCGGTTCACCATGCCGATGCGGTAGGCCTCCTCGGCGTCGATGATCTCGCCCGTGAAGTAGAGCTCGCGGGCCTTACCGATGCCGACCAGCCGGGGCAGGAAGTACGATCCTCCGAAGTCGCCGCTGAACCCCACGTTCCGGAACACCGTGCCGAACTTCGCGCGGTCGGAGGCGATACGCAGGTCGCAGGCCAGGGCGAGGCTGAGCCCGGCGCCGACGGCGTGCCCGTTGACCATGGCGATGGTGGGCTTCGGCATGGTGTGGAGCACGTAGCTCGTGGCGCGCTGGCTCTCTCGGAGGATCTCGACGCCGCGGTAGAGCAGGTAGGCGGCCGACCGGCGGCCATCGCCGCCGCCCGCTCCCAGGGCCTCGCGTCCCGCGGCCATGTCCTTCACGTCGCCGCCGGCGCAGAAGGCGCGTCCGGCTCCGGTGAGCACCACACAGCGCACGTCAGGGTCGCGGGCGCAGTCGGCGAGATGCTGCGCGAGCAGAGGCATGAGCTGGCCGCCCATGGCGTTCAGGCTCTCGGGACGATTGAGGGTGATGAGCGCCACACCGTCGGGCCGCTTCTCGAACAGAACATCGGGCATCTCGCACCTCCGGGAATCGGTGAATTCGGGGCGTCACGACTCGCGGACGCGGGCGACGCGCTCATTATGCGCCTGCGCCGCCCCGCTGTCGATGGAGGCAGGCCGTCGACGGCGTCTCAAAGATTCATGGTAGAGAAGGCTTGGTGTGGTGGAGTATGCCGGGCGAGCGGCGTTGGAGCTAGGGCATGATCACCTCCATCCAGTCGAGGCCCAGGTTGCGAGCGTTCTCTTT
>JBBING010000023.1:0-29241 GCA_037444005.1 Chloroflexota bacterium | reverse complement strand
CAGGTGCTTTCGCTAACTTCACCTCACCGTTTCCACCGCGAAGAGCGTAGAGCCGGGCTAGAGGTTCCGATGACGGCGTCGTATCCTTCGCCGTAGGCGCGGGCGTAGGCGCGCTCCACCAGAAGGTCGATGCCTTCGCGACATCCCGCGCGTTCCAGGCGGCGGCGCTCCCAGAGCTCCTCTAGCTCCCGCACGACTTCATGCAGACGTTCCGTTCGACCGAGGGCGGCCTGGCCCTGGCTCACGGCGCGGTACAACCGCAAACGTTCCGCAGAAAGCTGGTTGATGCGTTCCAGCGTTGTCATCGTCGGCCCTCCTGCTGCGCTGTCCATGAGTGAGCGGCTATACCCCATGGGGGTATCCTCGCCCATTGTGGGCGCCGCTTCCCCGCGTCGAGCGTGATTGGGATCACACGGAGAAGAGGCTGCCCCAGACTGGCTTCGGTTGGGTGTGATCAGCGCTACGGGCCGCTGGCGCTGCGGATGGCACACTGCCCCTATGGACCGACGCTCCCACGGCCCGAGCTGGACACGCGCGCTGCTTTGGGGAGCCGCGCTCACCGGCGCGATCCTCGCCACCGCCGTCGCCGGCAACCTGGCCCTCGGACGCACGATCCACTGGGACATCGTCGCCGGCATCGGCATTGCGGGCCTTGTGAGCCTCACTGTGAGCAGACGGGCCGGGCTGCTGTGACAGAGGTGCGGGGACTTCGCAACTACCGCGACGCTGGGCCTCGGCCGCGCATCGACCGAACGCGTCGTGAGGAGTCAGTGGCGAGAGCAGAAGGAGTTGCCATGGGTGTCCGTCGCGACGGGATCTACTTCCACCCAGCGTTGAACGAGATCGTTAGCGTCCGAGCCGGGGAAGAACTGCCGGGCGAAGGCATTTGGATCCGCGTGGCTGACGATCCGCGGCTCGGCCGTACGAGCGCTGCTACAGCGACGCCGGCTCGTTCGTGACGCCGCGTCGGTTTACTGGTCGATGCCCTCGGTCCCGAAGGATGGCTCGCCAGAGTAACCCGGACCTGTATAGGCCCCCTGCAGCGTGAGGCCCGGCGGTCGGCCGCCCCGAAGGGACGGCGGGCCGCCCTTGCCCGGCAGCCCGCCCCCGATTCACGGCAGGTTCCCGCAACGTCGTGTTTGGGGGCGCACGCTGGACTTCCGCATTCAGCCCCCCATGTCATCGTGAGCCTCGCGAGCGCCGTGCGCCCCCGTCGACGGGACGACTTCCGTCCGGGCGCCCGCGAGGCGTGCGCCCCGGTCATCCCGGCGGACCATCGGGGTCCGAGCGCCCTCTCCCGCCCCTGCCCTCCTAGGCTGAGGCCGTCCGGGCGGACAGGTCTCCTGACTTCTGCAGATACTGGCGCACCATCAGTAGGACGGCTGCGCCCTCGCCGACTGCGCTCGCCAGCTGCTTCGTGCTTCCCGCTCGCACGTCCCCCGCAGCAAAGACGCCGGGCATGCTCGTCTGGAACATCGCGTCCGTCTTGATGAAGCCCCACTCGTCGAGGTCGACCGAGCCCTTGAGGAACGCGGTGTTGGGCGAGAGGCCGATGAAGACGAAGGCGGCCGCAGGGTGGAACTCCAGGTCCTCCCCTGTGGCCCGGTTCCTCGCCCGCACGGCGGTGAGCCTGCCTCCATCTCCTCGAAACTCGAGAATCTCGGTGTTCGTCAGAATCCGGAAGTCGGGGCGCGAGCGAGCCTTCTCCTGCAGTAGCGCGCTCGCTTTGAGCTCTGGCATGTACTCCACCAGCGTGATCTGTTCGGTGAACTGGGAGAGGAAGAACGCCTCCTCGACGCCCGAGTTCCCTCCTCCGATCACCATCAGCTCGCGAGAGCCCTTGTAGAACGGACCGTCACAGGTGGAGCAGAAGTGGATGCCCGCGCCGATCAGATCGCTTTCCCCCGGGACGCCCAGCCGCCGGTAGCTGGCGCCGGTCGAGACGATGACCGCGCGCGAACGGTATTCGTCACCGGGCCCGGTGACGACCCGTACACACGCGTCGTCTCGGGAGATGGAGGCCACGTCGACGGCCGAGAGCAACTCCACGCCGTAGCGGCGCGCTTGCTCCACGACGCGACTCGCCAGTTCAGCCCCGCCGATCCCCTCGGGGAAGCCGGGGTAGTTGTCGATGCGTTCCGTGACGCCCGCCTGTCCGCCCGGCGCGCTCTTCTCGATGACCAGGCAGCCGATGCCCTCGCGAGCGGCGTAGATGGCCGCCGTCAGCCCGGCGGGGCCGCCACCCACGATGATCAGGTCGTAGTAGCTCTGTTTCGCGCGCAGCTCCAGGCCCAGCTTTTGAGCCAATGCATCGTTGCTCGGCTCCGCCAGAATCGAACCGTCTGGAAAGACGATGGTGGGAATGATCTGCTTCCCCTGATTCTTCTCGCGGACGTACGCTCGGGCATCCTCGTCCTGATCGATGTCAATCCACTCGTACGGGATCCGCATTTCGCCCAGGAACTGTTTCGCGCGCCTGCAATCAGGGCACCAGGGAGCGCCGTAGACCTTGATGCCAGCCATCCCGTTCAGCCCTCCTTCTGTGCTGCAGCGGCCCCGGGGCCCCTTGCCGTCGGGCACGCGGCCTTCGACGGAATCCCGCGGGAACGGAAGACGTCGGCGCTCGGAATGCGGTCGCTTCAGACAGCATACCGGCCGCGCCGCGGGGCGGAACGTAATATCGATCACAGATGACCGCGAAGAGGCGCGTGCGTCGAGCCGTCGATTCGGTCAGTCGCGCAGGCCCGATGGTGGGCTCCCCGCCGGCCGTACCCACCCCGCCTCGAGCGCTCGCTCGCCTCGCTCGCGCCCTTCGCAGCCGGGGCTGTAGACGCCCTGGAGTTCCGGGGGCAGCATCCGTGCGATGAGGACCATGATGGCGTCCGCGGCCGCCCCCAACGTCCTAGCCTCTCGTTTCGGTACGCAGACGTGGTACTCGACGCCCACACGCACGTGAATCACGGGACGGGTCCGCCTCACATACACGTCGAGGGGCCGGTTGAACGCCTCTAAGCCCCACAGCGCCACCGGCAACACCGGCAGCCCCAGGCTAGCCGCTAGGTAAGCGACGCCCTGTCGGGCCGGCAAAAGGCCCCGGCCTCCGCTGACGCGCCCTTCGGGGAAGATTCCCAGCACGTGCCCTGAGGCAGCCGCACGAACCGCCGCCAGTGCGCCGCGAGGATCGGATCGTGTGACGTCCACCCGCAGCACGCCCATGACCCGCAAGAGATGCCCGAGCACCGGAGAGTCGACACCCCGGGCGTCGCACAAAAAGAGGACTCGCTCCCGCACGAGGGGCATGACGACCGTTCCGTCCACCAGATGCCCGTGGTTGACGGCGATGACGCCGCGCCTGAACCCAGCCAGCCGCTCCAGCCCCTCACCAGCGACGCGCCAGTTGCGCCGCAGCGAAGCGGCGTTCACCTGCTTCACGAAGTCGTACACCCGCGCCGACCCGGGCCAAATGCGAGCGTCCATCGACTCCGGCCGCCCCCGAACGCACCATAGGACGCGAGCGCCCCTTCCCCCGTGACGGCGATCACAGCGAGGCCACCGCGCCGGGAAACGCCCTCGAGCCGGCCGCCCCGTGACGGTTCCGCGCGGAGTGTGATCCGGGCCACAGGCCCCACTATCGATGTGCGGCATTCTGGCGGCGGTAAGCGATGCTGCGTCCGCAGGTAGTGGAGGATGTTGAGTGAGCCGGTGGGTGCTGGAGCTGGACGAGGAGCTCCTGCAGGAGCTCCTCGCCGAGGAACCGTTGCTCTTCGTCGACTTCTACGCCGACTGGTGCGGCCCGTGTAAGGCGGTCGCGCCGGTCGTGGAGCGTCTCGCGAAGGAGTACCGGGGACGGGTGATGTTTGGCAAGGTGAATATCGACGGCAGCCGGCGTGCAGCGGCGAGGTTCGGCGTGCGCTCCATCCCGACGTTGATCCTCTTTCGGGACGGGAAACAGGTGTCGCGGGTGCAGGGCTACCTTCCGGATCACGCCCTCCGCGCTTATCTGGATCGCTACGCGCCTCCCGCCGAGAGCGACGCTCCGAGCCCCAGGCCCGCGAGCCCTCCGGGGCGACTGGGCCGCCTCTTTCGGCGCAGGTGAGCGCTCTTCCGGCAAACCGTCGCCCCACCCAGCCTCGAATCTGCCTCTAGTAAACGGTTCGGCGCGCTGGCCGACCTCCTCCTCGTCCGGACCGTTGCGTGGCATCGGACCGCAGCGCAACGGCCTCGATCTCAGGCTTCGATGTGAAACCGGAGGAACGTGCGCGGCGTGGCGCCGTGGATGCGCGGTCAGACGCCGCGCAGACGGGGGTCGAGGACGTCGCGCAGGGCGTCGCCGAACATGTTGAACCCGTACACCGCGAGCGCGATGGCCACGCCAGGCCACACCGCGAGCCACGGATTCTCGCGCATGAAGGGCACGCCCTGCGTAGACAGCATGCTTCCCCACGCGGGGAACGGCGGCGGAATCCCGTAGCCGAGGAAGCTGATGGACGCCTCCGCCAGGATCGCCGCGCCGAGCTGGATCGTCGACAGGATGAGGATGACGGCGAAGACGTTCGGCAGGATGTACCGCAGCAGGATGCGCAGGTCGCTCGCTCCGATGGCCCGCGCGGCGTCGATGTACTGATTCTGCTTCACGGCGATGGTCGCGCCCCGGATCACCCGTGAGGCGCCCCCCGCGATGATCACGCCGAGCCCGACGATGAGCGCCATCGCCCGCCAGAACTCCGTCCCGCGCTCCGTCCCCGGCGGCGCGAACACCGACACCAGCACCACGAGCAGCACGATCGCCGGGAAGGAGATGAGGATATCGATGAAGCGCTGGGCGATGGAATCTAACCAGCCCCCGTAGTACCCGCTCACGATGCCGATGAGGCCCGACAGGAGGGCGGCGATGGCCACGGAGCTGAACCCGATGATCACGGAGACCCGCGCGCCGTAGATGATCTGGCTCAGCATGTCGTGGCCCGTCTGGTCGGTCCCGAAAGGATGATCCCACGAGGGCCCCTCGTTCCGGGCCGAGAGAAACTGATCCTTGAACCCGTGCGGCGCGAGCAGGGGCTCGCTGCTCCCGAAGACGCGGCCGTCCGCGAACGTCGCCAGGAACAGCAGCACGAGCACGATGAACGCCCCGAAGGCCCCCAGCGGCTTCTTGCGCGTGAACCACCACACGGTGCGCACCGCCCGGCGTGGCCACGCCGCCCGCCGCTCCGGCCGCTCGAGAGGAAAGACCTGGACCGCTTCCGTCGTCGCCATCAGGTGTACCGGATCCTCGGATCCAGATAGGCGTACGTCAGGTCGACCAGCAGGTTCGACACCACCACCGCGACGGCGATGATGAGCACCACGCCCTGGACGACGGTGTAGTCGAGCCCCTGGATAGCCGACAAGAGGTAGCGGCCTGTGCCCGGGATGCTGAAGATGCTCTCGATGATGACGGCGCCGCCGATGAGGAACGGAAGCTGCAGGCCCACCACCGTCACCACCGGGATGAGGGCGTTTTTCATGGCATGCCGGGTGATGACCGTGCGTTCACGGAGGCCCTTCGCCCACGCGGTGCGGATGTAGTCCTGACGCAACACCTCGAGCATCTGGGCGCGAGTCAGCCGCATCACCGTGCCCGAAAGCCCTATCCCCAGGAGCACGGCGGGCCCGACCGGAATGAACTTCCCGTAGGGGAACAGCATGATCTGCAGGTTGCGCCAGGGATCGTCCCACAGATCGACGTACTTCAGGGGCGGCGCGACTTTCCACCAGACGGAAGGCAGCACGATGACGAGCGTCGCCAGCCAGAACACGGGTACCGCGAGCGCCCCGATGGCGATGCTCCGCGCCACGTAGTCCATCCACGTATCCTGCCGGACAGCCGACAGGATGCCCACGGGGAGCGCGATGAGCAGCGACACCATCAGGGCGAGCGTGGTCAGCTCGAGGGTGACGGGCAGGCGGTGCCGCAACTCCTCGCTGATGGGCACGCCGGAGCGGAGCGACTCGCCGAAGTCGCCGCGGACGGCGTCGAACAGCCACGCCCAGTACTGGGTGTACCACGGCCGGTCGAGCCCGAGCCGGTGCTCGATGTCCGCCCGGACCTCCGGGGTGATGACAGCGCTTTCGCCCGCGATCTGCTGAATCACGTCGCCCGGGATGAACCGGATGAGCATGAACAGGGCGAACGTGACCCCGACGATCGTCGGCGCCATCAGGAGGACGCGGCGCAGGATGTACCGCTGCATCGCAAAGAACGGGGCGGGGTGATCCGCTCCCCGCCCCGTACGTTGTACCTTACGCCTGCTTGTCTAGCCAGACCGTGAGCGCCCCCTCCGTGCCCACGGCGTACGTGGTCGGGCCGGTCACGTTCACCGCGCCCTTCACCCAGGGCTGCCGAGCGCCGGCTTCGTACGGCGTCACGATGGGCACGTAGTACATCTGGTCCGACACGTACCGCTGGATGTCGAAGTTCTTCTCCTGCAGCGCCTCCGGGTCGGTCTCCTGCAGCATGTCGTCGATCATCCGGACCAGCTCGGGGTCGCTCACACTCGAGTGGTTGCGGCCGCCGCCCGCGTCCTTCGGCTTGAACATGTTCGCCAGGTACATGCCCACGTCGGTGAAGACCGACTCCAGTCCGAAGGCCATCCCCTCCGATGGGCCATTGACGAACGTGGTCGTGATGTAGACGCCGTACTCCTCGGGCACTTCGGCGATCCGGATGCCCGCCGGAGCCAGCGCCGTGCCGAGCACCTGCCGCACGAGGTCGTAGTAGGGGACGATGGTCGTGTAGACGCTGCTGCTGAAGTGCACGTTCACGTTGAAGCCGTCGGGGAAGCCGGCCGCGGAGAGCAGCGCCTTGGCCTCGTCCAGGTTGTGCTGGTACCACTTCCCGGGGTCGCCGATGTCGGGCCCCCGCGGGTCGAGCCACCAGCGGGCGCCCATGCCCGCGTTGATGATGTTCGGCCACTCGCCGCCTTCGGGCGAGGCGACATCGAGCAGCTCGTCGCGGTTCAGGGTCATCGAGAGCGCCCGGCGGACGCGCACGTCGTTGAAGGGCGGCTTGTTCGCCGTGTACGTCGCCGCCTCGAAGTAGAAGAAGTTGAGGATGTTGCGCAGGGCCACGTCGACGATAGCGTTCGGGTTCTCGTTGCGGAACGCGTCCAGGAGCTGCGGCGGCACCGAGATCGTGTCCAGGTTGCCCGCGGCGAACTGCGTGAGCACCTGGTTCACGTCGCCCAGCAGCGCGAGCTCGACGCCGTCCAGGTACGGGAGCTGGTTGCCGTTGGCGTCCTTCTCCCAGTAGTTCGGGTTCTTCTTGTAGATGAGGCTCACGTCACGCCGGCTCGACGGGTCGAGCATGAACGGCCCCGAACCCACCATCCGCTTCTCGCCGTCGCCGTCCGTCTCGATGAGCTCGCGCGGCATGATCCAGAGGTCCTGGAACGACGCCAGGCGGTTCAGGAAGAGCCCGAACGGCTGCTTGAGCTTGAACGTGACCTTCGTGTCGTCCGCCGACGCCTCCACGGAATCGACCACCGAGCCCAGGTTGTTCCGGTTCGGCGACACCGACTGATAGAGCTCCCAGGCGTAGACGATGTCGCTCGCCGTGACCTTCCGTCCGTTGACGGGGTCGACGGGGTGCCAGGTCGCCTCGGGGTGGATGGTGAAGATGAACGTGGTGGCGTCGGGGTTTTCCCATTCCGACGCCAGCTCGGGCTGGACGCTGTACCAGTCTTCCTGTGGCAGCTCGCCGATGGTCGTCTTGTAGCGCAGCAGGCGGCTGTAGCAGTACGACGCGAGGGCGTGGGTGAGGAACGTCGTCGCCTTGATGGGATCGTAGCCCAGCACCAGGCTGACGGTCCCGTGGAGCACGCCACCGGGCTTCGGCTGGCCTTCGGACACGGCGGTGGGCGACGCCGCCGTCGGCGTCTCTTCGCCCTCCTCACCTCCTCCACAGGCGGCAGCGAAGGCGAGACCGCCGCCTCCGACGGCCGCCAGTTGCAGCGCCCGGCGGCGGCTCAACCGCTGCTGGGCGTACCTGTCCCAGAAGGAACGTCCTTGCATGGATTCTCCCTCCTACGGAACTCGCGCACGGACACTCGGACGCCGCGCGCCACCGGGGCCGCTCCCCGGAACCCCCTCTGTCACGCACGACACCGGCCACTATGATACTCCCGGCGCCGCCAGGACGCGATGTGCCTTCCGATGCCCTCGGAGGCCCCGCCCGGCACGTACAGTACCCGTTCCGGGCGACGGTTTCAACCTTCTCACGTGAAGATACGCAGGGGAGACGGCCGCGGCCGTCTCCTCTCGCTGTTGTGTGGCGCGATCTCGGCTCAGGAAGGGCGCCCCGACCAGCTCGGGTCGTCCTTGTCGAGCCACGTGTTCGCGAACGAGTGGTTGTACCCGAACCAGGTGCGCGGCGGCGGCGGGTTCTTGAAGTAGGGCCAGCGCAGGCTCTCGCCCCACGCGCTGATGTAGTCCAGGCGCACCACGATGTCGTCCAGCAACCGCCTCTGGATCTCGAACCCGATCTCGCGGCGCTTCTCGTTGTCGAACTCCTGCCGCTGCTGCTCCAGCAGGCGGTCCAGATCCGGGTCCGACAGGCCGAACGAGTTCTTCGTTCCCTTGCTGTGGTAGTACGGGTAGACCCAGTCGTCGAGGTCGACCCAGCCGTTGTCGTACCCCAGGGTGAAGATGCAGCCTCCCGGACCGCCGATACTGTTCGCGAGCAAGCACTCGCCCAACCGCGTGTAGCCCGCAGGGTCGACCTCGGCGTCGAGCTTCACGCCCAGCGTCTCCTGCAGCATTCGGTCGATGGAGGGCAGCAGCGTGTCCGGGATGTACGCCGGGATGCCGGCCACCACGACCTTGATGGACTTCACTTCGCCGCCCGTCGCGGCGTCCCAGAGTTTCTTCGCTTCCGCGATGTCCTGATCGCGGTCGGCGCCGGTGCGGTAGCCCGGGCGCGAGAGCAGCTCGTCCTGCGGCAGCGCCCACATGACCATGGGCCAGGCCACGGGACCGTTGACGCGCCAGCGGTTCCCGAAGAGCTGCTGTCCCATGATGTGGCGGTCGAGCACCCAGTGCACCGCCTTGCGCGCGCGTGGGTCGTTGAACGGCGGGCTCCCGGTGAAGATGCGCGAGTTCACCGCCCCGGCCGTGCCCACGCCCCGCGTGTACAGCACCCGGTCGCCCAGCTCCTGCCGCACGCGGTTGAAGTTTTTCTCGTCGTCGAACCCCGTCGAGTCGATCTGCTTCGACTTGAAGGCCTGCTCGACGACCTGGTCGTTCTGGGGCGTCCAGATGGCCTCGTACGCGTCGATGAACGGGCGGCCCGTGCCGACGCCGTCCGGGTTGTCGTCGGCGGCGTGCCACTTCGGGTTCCGGACCACACGGACGACGTTGAGGGGCTCCATCTTGTCGAGGATGAACGGCCCCGCGCCGACCATCCGCTTGTCCTCGTTCATCTCGTCGTTGTCGTCGACGGTCTCGCGGGCCACGATGGCGCCGTTGGGATCGGCCAGAAACGCGAGGAACGGCGACACCGGCGACTTCATGCGGATGCGCAGCGTCTTCTCGTCCACGACCTCCATCGCGTCGATCTGGTCGTAGTGGCCCCGGCGGTAGTACAGGGCGCTGCGCGGGCTCGCAGTGTTGAGCTGCCGCTCGATGCTGTACTTCACGTCCTCCGCCGTCACCGGCCGGCCCGCCAGCGTGGGGAAGTTCGCCCGGATCGCCGGCGTGTCGTGCCAGGTGGCGTTCGGCCGGATGCGGATGATGTAGGTGAGCTCGTCGGGCTGTTCCGGCATGCCGGGCCCGCCGTCCGGCGCCGCCGAGAGGTCGGGCCGCATGATTTCGTGCACCTCGTCATCGAACGACAGGATCTTCGCGAAGACGACGGAGTGCATCGCGTACATCGGCCCGAACTGCGTCTGGTGCGGGTCCCGCGTGTCGAGGGGGAGGGCGTCGAAGCCGAAGTAGCGGACGACGCCGCCCCGTCCGTTCGGGCCGACCGGCTCGAGAGCGCCGCCGACCGGCGTGGGGCTGCCGGCGGGCGAAGGCGTCCGTCCTCCCCCCTCCTCGCCGCCGCCACCGCCGCATGCGGCCGCGACCACCGCCCCCGCGCCGGCCAGGGCGGCGCCGCCGAGCAGCTTGCGACGCGACAGCCGCCGCGCCTGTAACCGCTGCCAGTATCCTCCGTCAGGCATCGTTTGCTCCCTTCCTTCCTCCTGCTGGTTCGTGGCGACTCGAGATGGGGCCGCTGGAGCGCGAACGACGTCACACTCTGAGGCGCGGGTCCAGCACATCGCGGAGCGCGTCGCCCGCGAGGTTGAACCCGAGCACGGCCATGGTGATGGCGGCGCCGCTGAACAGCGCCTGCCACGGTGACGAGTACACGAAGCGCCGGCCCTCGTTCAGCGTGTCGCCCCACGAGATACCCGGCGGCGCCACGCCGAGGAACGAGAGGCTCGCCTCGGCGATGATTACGGACCCGATACCGATGGTGAAGACGACGATGATGGGCGCAGCGACGTTCGGCAAAATATGCAGCGCCATGATGCGCCAGTCGGAGCACCCGATAACCCGCGCCGCCTCGACGTACGGCGTCTCCCTGAGCGCCAGCACGCTCCCGCGCACGATGCGCGACACCTGCGTGATGCCGATGAACCCCAGCGCCAGGATCATGCTGGTGATGGTCGGCTCGGTGAGCGTCGCGAGGAGCAGCAGGATCAGCAACGCGGGAAACGCCTGAATCGCGTCCATCAGGCGCTGCATGAGGGTGTCGAACCAGCCTCCGAAGAAGGCCGAGACCACGCCCAGAAACGTGCCTGCGGCCGTCGAGATGAGCAGCGCGAGGACGCCCACACTCAGGGAGCGCCGGGCGCCCCAGACCACGCGCGACCACGTATCGCGCCCGGCGGCGTCGGTGCCGAACCAGTGCTCCCACGAAGGAGCCTCGGACTTGGCGAGCTTCGTGGGCGACGGCGCTGAGAAGGGGTCGTCAGGGTTGTAATCGGGATTCACGCTCTGGAACGGCCGCTCAGGGTCATAGCGGGCCACCACGGGCGCGGCGACGCCGGCGGCGGCGACGATGAAGATGAACAGGAGCCCCAGAGCGCCGAGCGGCTTGCGCACCACGAACCGCCGCACGGTCGTGAAGATCGCGGGGCGCGCCCGGAGCGCCCAGTCTTCCGCCGTGACCGCTACCCGTCCGGAATCGATCGCCTGCGTCACCGCCGTCCTCTAGCTGTACCTGATCCGCGGGTCGAGCCAGGCGTACGCCAGGTCGACCACGAGATTCGTCGTCACCAGAAGGATGCCCACCAGCAGCACGATGCCCTGGACCACGGGGAAGTCGTTCTGCTGCAGCGAGGTCACGAGGAAGAGCCCCACGCCAGGGATGCTGAACATCTGCTCCAGCACTACCTGCCCGGAGAAGAGGGTCGCCACCAGCAGCCCCAGCACCGTCACCACCGGGATGAGCGCGTTCTTGAGCACGTGCCGGAAGATGATCACCCGATTCGCGAGGCCTTTCGCCGCCGCCGTGCGCACATAGTCCTGGCGGAGCACCTCGAGCAACTGCGAGCGGAGGAGCCGCATGATGACGGCGCCGATGGAGAACGCCCCTGCGATGGCGGGGAGCGCCATCATCTGCAGATTCGCGACGGGGTCCTCCCACAACTCGCGGTAGGCCGTCGTCACGAGGGGCGGCGAGAAGCTCAGCCATCGGAACGCGACGAGCGACGCGATGGTCGCGAGGTAGAACGACGGAATCGCGAGGCCGAGAACGGCGACGAATCGGAGGAGGTAGTCGATCCAGGTGTCTTGCTTGACGGCGGAAATGATGCCGATGGGCACGCTGATGAGCAGTCCGAGGGCGATCTGCAGAACGCCGAGCTCGACCGAGGGCGCCAGGCGCTCGCCGAGCTCGCTCATGACCGAGTTCTTGGTCAGGAAGGAACGCCCGAAGTCGCCCTTCAGGACGTCGAGGAGATAATCGCCGTACTGGACGTGCAGGGGGCGGTCGGTGCCGAGGCTCTTCCGCACCTGCTCGAGCGCCTTCTCGCGATCGCCGCCCTGGGAGTAGCCCGCCGCCAGCGAACGCTCGGCGTAGTCGGGCTGGACGTGCGTCGCGAGGAAGGTCAACGTCACCACCAGGAAGATGGTGGGGACGGCCAGCAAGACCCTGCGGATGACGTACTGATGCATACGTACGCTTAGCGGGCGCTTGCCTAACTAACGCCCGAACCGTGGCGATGGTAGTGTGTCCCAAGCGTTGGCGCAATGGCCGTGCCGGAAAGACAGGAAAGATAGGCCAAGTGTCCCTACCGGGGCCCCGTCTCCGAATGCGAGAGGGGTGCCTCGCGCCCGCTGAGGAACGCCTCCACGTGCGCCACGAACTCGTCCGGCCGCTCCTCCGGAAGCAGATGGCCGGCCTCGGGGATGATTACGAGCCGGGCGTCCGGAAGCTGCGCCGCCAGCCGCTCTCCCAGCGCCGGCCGCAGCCACGTGTCCGACGCGCCCCAGAGGATGAGCGTGGGCGTCGTCACCTTCGCGAGATCGACCGGCGGGTCCTTGCGGCGATCCGCCATCAGGCGGGACAGCGCCTCGAGATGTCCGCGCACCCGCGCCGCGCCCCAGTATCCGTCGAGCACCTCGTCCGTCATCATGCGCGCGGGGTCGTGGAAGGCGGACCGGAGCGTGCGGCGTCGGAACCGCCGACTGTGGTAGAGCAACCCGAACAGCGGGAAGAACGGCCGCAGCAGCGTCGTCACGAGGGCGCCCGCGCGCATCATGTCGGGCGGTGCCGGCGCCACCAGCACCAGGCGCATCACGCGCTCGGGCCATCGCGCCGCGAGGCGCAGCGCCACCGCTCCCCCCATGGAGTGCCCGAGCACGTGCGCCCGCGGAATCGCCAGCGCGTCCATGAGCTCGACGAGCCGCCGCGCGTGGGCCTCCTGTGAGTAGTCGCGGACCGAACGCGACGAGCCGCCGAACCCCGCAAGGTCCACCGCGATGACCCGGAAGCTCCGCGCCAGATCGTCGATGTTGCGCCGGAAGGTGAAGATGGAGGCGCCGAGGCCGTGGATGAGGAGCAGCGGCTCGCCGGCCCCGCGCTCCACATAATGCAGGACGCCGTCGCTCGTGGCGACCGTCGAGCCCAAACGCAGGTCGCGCTCGTCCAGCCGCTCGAACGACGCCACGCGCCAGCGCGCGAGCGCCGTCGCCACCACGGGCGCAGACACCAGACCCAGCGCGACCGCGATGCCCCGACGCATGGTCCTCCTGCCGGTCGTAGGCTACACCGGCCGGGCCGCCGCAAGCCACCCCGGGTTCTCCGGAACGAGGCCGGGCGCGGCCGCTGCTACAATAGCCCTGTCGAATCTGCTCTCGCATCGCAGACGTATCAGGGATGGAGGCCCGCCGCCGGCAGGCTCCGTCCAGGGCGGGGAACGTGCACGATTCCGGTCCGTGGGACGAGGACCTCGCCGCGCGCGTCGCCCGCGGCGACGCCGACGCCTTCGAGGCGCTGTTCGCCCGGTACGGCGACCTCGTGTACTCCGTCGCGTACCGCGTCCTCGAAGACCGCCACGCCGCCGAGGACATCGCGCAGGAGGTGTTCCTGAAGCTCTGGCGCCGTCCGTCGCTCTTCGACGCCGCCCGTGGCCGCTTCGCGACGTGGCTCATCAGCGTCACCCGTAACCGGGCGATCGACGAGCGCCGCGTACGACGGCGTCCGGGCCGCGACGACGCAGGCGCCATGGAGGCCGACCCGCCGACGGCCGAAGCCGACGACCCCGGCAGCCTCGCCGTCCTCGTCCGCCAGCGCGAGGCCGTCCGCGAGGCGCTCAGCGCGCTTCCGCCTGAGCAGCGCCTCGCCATCGAGCTCGCGTACTTCGGCGGGCTCACGCAGAGCGAAGTCGCCGAGCGGCTGAGCCTGCCGCTGGGCACGGTGAAGACGCGCATCCGCCTGGGCATGCAGAAGCTGCGGGCCGCACTCGAACGCTGGGGGAGCGACGCATGACCGCTGTTGGCTGCGAAGACGTCCGCGATCTCCTCGACGCCGCCGCGCTCGACGCTCTCGACGAGCCCGACGCCAGCGTCGTGGCCGCCCACGTCGACGACTGCCAGGCGTGCCGCGCCGCCCTCGATCGGGCGCGGGACGCGGCCGCAGCCATCGGGCTGAGCGCCCCGCTCCTGCGTCTCCCGGCCGCGGCCCGCCACCGCGTGCTCGCCGAGGTGCGCGCCGAGCGTGCGTGGCGGGGCCGGCGATGGGCGCTCCTCGCCGCCGCCTCGCTTCTCCTCGCGGCAGGCCTCGGGGTCTGGGCCATCTCCCTCCAACTCCAGGTCAACGACCTCCGCCACGACCTCGCGGCAGCGCCCACGGAGTCCGACATGGCCGCCGTCTTCTCGATGGCGCTCGACCCCGACGTTCGGGCCGTCTCGCTGGCGCCTGCGAGCGAGGGCGGGGAGGCGCAGGCCCGCTACGTCTGGCGAAAGGACGGCCTCGGCCTGCTGCTCGTGGACCATCTGCCCGCCATCCACGACGACCAGGTCTTCGCCCTCTGGTTCGTCGACGACGGCGACGCGCGGCTCGCCGGCACCTTCCACCCCTACGAAGGCGGGCGCGGCTGGCTCCTCGTGGAAGAGCCGCCCGGCCCCTGGGATGAGCTTCGCGTCTCCATCGAGCCGGCTGACGCCGTCCGGGGCTCCGGCCGGCTGGTGCTCGCGACCGCGCCCTGACGACGCAGCGCCCCTGGACCCTACGTTCGGCCCTTGACCCACGGGCGGGACTAACTGATACTGCGTCTCACATGGACGCCGACCTCATCGTCCAGCGCCTCGCGCGCCAGGGACGGCGCATCACGCTGGGACGCCGCCGCGTCATCGAAGCCGTCGCCTCCGCTCCGCCCCACTTCACCATCGAGGACATCTTCCGGCGCACGCCACGGGTCGGCCGGGCGACCGTGTTCCGCACGTTCCGCCTCCTCCTGGAGGCGAACATCGTCTGCCGCGTGCTCCTCGAGGACGGCAGCCTGCATTACCGCCGCAGCGTCACGGACCATCATCACCATCTGGTGTGCACCGGATGCGGCCGCGTCGAAGACTTCACTCAGTGCGAGGTGCCGGGCCTCGTGCAGGACGTCGCGCGGGCCAGCCGCTTCCAGGTCGAGGGGCACTGGCTCGAGGTCTACGGACGTTGCGCCGACTGCGCCACCCAGCGACAGGAGCGCGTGTGATGCGCCGAATCGCCTTCGCCCCGCTCCTGGCCGCGATTGCGGCGCTCGCGCTGGCCGCCTGCGGTGACGCCGATGGCGAACACACCAGCCGCAAGCTTCGCGTGGTCACGACGCTCGAGATCTTCGCCGACTTCGCCCGCAATGTCGGAGGCGACCGCGTGGATGTGACCGCGCTGCTTCCCCCGGGGGCCGATCCGCACACGTACGAGCTGGCCCCCGCCCAGCTCGCCGACATCGCCCGCGCCGACGTCATCTTCGTGAACGGTCTCGCCTTCGAGGAGGCGGCGCTCGGCGCCATCGAGCGGAACGCCCCCGCGGACGCGCCCGTCGTCACCCTGTCGGAGGGGCTGACGCCGCTGGACGGCAATCCGCACTTCTGGCTCGACGTCACGTACGCGATGCGCTACGTCGAGCGCATCCGCGACGCGCTCTCGGACATCGACCCCGAGGAAGCGCCGACGTATGCGGCGCGCGCGGCCCACTACCTGGCGCAGCTCGAGGCGCTGGACGCCGACTTTCGCGCCGCCATGGAGCGCATCCCGCCCGAGCGGAGGAAGCTCGTGACCTTCCACGATGCCTTCCCGTACCTCGCGTCTCGCTACGGCCTCGAAGTCGTCGCTGTCGTCGTCAAGTCACCCGGCCGAGAGCCCAGCGCGGCGGACGTGGCGGAGCTCGCGCGCCGGCTCCGCGAGCAGGATGTCCCCGCCGTGTTCAAGGAGCCGCAGTTCAACGCCCGCGTGCTCGAGCTCGCGGCGCGCGACGCCGGGGTGGAGGTGCGTGAGCTGTATTCGGACGCCCTGTCCTCAGAGGCGCCGACCTACATCGATATGATGCGGTTCAATCTTCGGCAGCTCACGGAAGGGCTGGGAGGAGCATGACGCCTGCCCTTGCGGTCCGCGATGTCGTCGCCGGATACGAGCGCGGGCGGCCCGTGCTCGAGGGCGTGAGCATCGACATCCCGCAGGGGACCCTCGTGGGACTCGTCGGGCCCAACGGCTCGGGGAAGTCGACGCTGCTGAAGGTGATCCTCGGGCTGTTGAAGCCGTGGCGGGGCGACGTGCGCGTGTTTGGCGAGCCTATCGGCCGGGTGCGGCGCCGCGTGGGGTACATGCCGCAGGTCGAGGCGGTGGACTGGGAGTTCCCCGTCGCCGTGCGCGACCTCGTGATGATGGGCCGCTACGGCCGGCTCGGCCCGCTGCGGCGTCCCGGCCCGGAGGATCGCCGGGTGGTCCGCGAGGCCCTCGCGCACATGAATCTGGAGCCGCTCGCCGCACGCCAGATCGGCGAGCTTTCGGGCGGGCATCAGCGCCGGATGCTCTTCGCCCGCACCCTGGCGCAGGAGCCCGACCTGTACCTGCTGGACGAGCCCATGGCCGGCCTGGACGCGGCGTCGCAGCACGATATCCTCCGGCACTTCGAACACCTGCGTGACGCAGGCAAAACGTTGTTCGTCGCCACGCACGACCTCTCGTGCGTCGCGGCGTGCTTCGACCTCGCGATCTTGCTGAACCGCACAGTCGTCGCCGCTGGCCCGCCGTCCCGCGTGTTCACGCGCGACCTGCTGGACGAGGCGTTCGGCAGGCATCTGCTCGTGCTGCCGGGCGCGCAAGGCCTCTACGTGGGGCACCATGAACATGGATAGCCTCGTCGAGTTCTTCGTCGACCCCTTTCGGTTCGAGTTCATGCAGCGGGCGCTCGTGGCGCTGGCGCTGGTGAGCGTCGTCAGCGCGGTGATCGGGACCTTCGTCGTGGTCAAGGGGATGGCGTTCATCGGAGACGCGCTCGCCCACGCCTCGTTCGCGGGCGTCGCCGCGGCGTTCGTGATGGGCGCGTCCATCTACTACGGCGCGGTCGTCGCCGCCGTGCTCACCGCGCTCGCCATCACCTACGTGAGCCGCCAGGCGCGCGTACAGTTCGACACGGCCATCGGCATTCTCTTCGTGGGGGCCTTTTCGCTCGGCATCGTCATCATCAGCGCGCAGGACGTCTACACGGTCGACCTGTTCAGCTTCGTCTTCGGCAACGTCCTCGGCGTCGGGTGGGAGGACGTCTGGCTCATCGGCGCCATGAGCGCGGTGGTCGTGCTCCTCGTTGCGGCGTTCTACAAAGAGCTCCTCTTCACCGCGTACGACCCCACCATGGCCGCCGCCGTGGGCATCCCTGTGACCTTGATGCAGTACGGGCTCCTCGCGCTCATCGGGCTCTCGACCGTCATCGCCCTGAAGGCCGTGGGCATCGTCCTCGTGGTGGCGATGCTCGTGACCCCGCCCGCGACGGCGATGCTCTTCGTCCGGCGCCTTCCCGCCGTCATGGCGGCGAGCGCCCTTCTGGCGATGACGTCGTCCGTCATCGGGCTCTACGTCTCGTACCACGCCGGCACGGCGTCGGGCGCATCCATCGTGCTGGTGGCCACAGCGCTGTTCGTCGCCGCGCTCGTCGCGTCGCCTCGCAGAGGTCTCCTGGCGGCGTGGCTCGCCTCCCGCCGCGAGGATCGCCCTGCGAGCGGCAGCGCGAGCTAGTACACTCACCCCGTGCGGATCGCCATCGACGCCACCTCCATGCCGCCGCGGCCTGCGGGCGCGGCCGTGTACGCCATCGAGCTGGTGGAGGCGCTCGCGCGGCTCGATTCGCCCCACACCCTCCAGGTCTTCGCCCGCTCCGACGTCTTCGCGAAGTTGCGGCGTCCGGCCTTCGAGCCCTGGCGGCTGCACGGCGCCGACAGCCGCCTGCGGCGCGCCCTCTGGCAGCAGATGACGCTGCCCCGACTGCTCGCCCGCCACGGCGTCGACGTGCTCCATTCGACCCACCACGACCTCCCGCTCCGCGTGCCCGCCAGGGTGCGCCGCGTCGTCACGGTTCACGACGTCACCTTTCTCATCATGCCGGGACGCTATCCGCCGCTGCGGCGGTGGTACATGCGCGTCATCACCACGCTGGCGGCGCGCGTCGCCGACGCTATCATCGCGCCATCGCACACCGTGCGCCGCGACGTCCTCGAACGGCTGCGGGTCGGCCCTGAACGCGTCGCGGTGGTGTACGAGGCCGCAGGGGAGCGGTTCCGGCCGGCCCCGGACGACGCGGTCGCGCAGACGCTACGCCGCGAAGGTCTCGCGGCGCATCCGTACGTGCTCTCGGTGGGGAGCCTCGAGCCCGGCAAGAACCGCGCGCGGCTCATCGCCGCCATCCACGCCCTCCGGTCGCGCGGATCGCAGGCGCGGCTGGTCATCGTCGGGCAGCCTGCGTGGGGCTACGAGCGCGACTTCGCTCTCGTGCGACGGCTCGGCCTCGAGGACCGCGTGCGCTTTCTCGATTACGTGCCTGCGGCCGACCTGCCCGCGCTGTACACCGGCGCCAGGGTGTTCGCGTTCCCGTCGCTGTACGAGGGCTTCGGGCTGCCCGTGCTCGAAGCGATGGCCTGCGGCACGCCGGTGGTCACCTCGAACGTGTCGGCGACGGCGGAGGTGGCCGGCGACGCCGCCCTCCTGGTCGACCCGCGCGACGTCGAGGCCATCGCCGACGCCATCGAGCGTGTCCTCGACGACGAGCGGCTGGCCGCGGACCTGCGCGCCCGGGGGCTGCGGCGCGCCGCAGACTTCTCCTGGGATCGGGCCGCCCGCGAGACCCTCGCCGTCTACGAGCGGGCGCAGCTCGGCGTCCCCGCCGCGGCCGAGGTCGCGCCGCCCCGGCCCGCGTAGCGTCCCACGCCTCCCGTTGTCTATCCTCGATGCGTGGACGCGTCCGTCGTCATCGTCACGTACCAGAGCGCCGCTTTCATCGGCGACTGTCTCCGCACGCTCTACGAGCGCACCAGGGGGGTCACCTTCGAGACCATCGTCGTCGACAACGCCTCGGCCGACGGCACGGCCGACGTCGTGGCGCGCGACTTCCCCGCCGTCAGGCTCATCCGGCGCGCCCGCAACGCCGGGCTCGCGGTCGCGGTCAACGAGGGCGCGCGCCTGGCGTCCGGCGACGTCATCGTGTGGGCGAACCCGGACATCCGTTTCGAGGACGACGTGCTCACGCCCATCGTCGCGTACCTGCGTGCCCACCCCGACGTCGGCGCGCTGGGCCCGCGGCTGGTCGACCCCGACGGCGCCGTGCAGCTCTCGTGCCGCCAGTTTCCCGGCTTTCGCACCGCCATCTTCAACCGGTACAGCCTCGCGACGCGCCTGTTGCCATGGAATCCGGTGTCGCGGGCGTACCTGATGACGGACTTCGATCACGCCAGCATTCGCGACGTGGACTGGGTGTCAGGGGCCTTCATGGCGGTGCCGCGCCGCGTCTTCGAGGAGCTCGGCGGACTGGACGAGGGATTCTTCCTGTACAACGAGGACGTCGACTTCTGCAAGCGCGTGCACGACGCCGGCTACCGCGTGGTCTACTTTCCCGGCGCGCAGGTCGTGCACCACATCGGCGGGAGCTCGCGGCACGCCCCGCTCCGCATGATCGTCGCGAGGCACCGGAGCATGTGGCGGTACTACCGCAAGCATATCCGCGGCAACCCCGCGCTCGACGCGATCACTTTCGCGGGGATCGGGGCACGCTGCGCCTACCTGCTGGCGTGGAACGCCGTGTTGCGGCTCGTAGGGCGGGCGCGAGCGTAAGCGCGGGCGTCAGTCGCCTTCGGACTGCGGGCGTCCGGTGTCGGGGATGAGGCGGCGCCGCAGCCATACGACGCCGTGGCTGTTCCAGAGCGTGACGACGTAGCCGAGCCGCGAGAGGATCAGGGTCACCGCGACGATGAACCCCAGCAGGACCAGCGCCTCCGAGACGAACCAGTCGATGTAGTGAAGGAGCAGCGCGGCGCCGCTGAACAGCGCCGAGATCCCCCAGATGACCACGAGCAGCCCCCGCGGCCCGAAGCCGTACTCCTCGAGCCGGTTGTGGATGTGGTCTTCGTCCCGGCTGAACGGGTGGCGGTGGTACAACATCCGGCGCAGCGGCGCCAGCACGGCGTCCAGGATCGGGAAGCCGAGGGCGATCACCGTGACCGCGACGAACACGGCGTCCGCCGGCCCCGTCGTGGCGCGAATGGCGAGCGAGCCGAGCAGGAAGCCCAGCAACAGAGCGCCGGAGTCGCCGATGTACAGCGAGGCGGGCGGCAGGTTCCACGGCAGAAAGCCCAGGCCTGCGCCCGCGATGGCCACGAGGAGCAGCGCCACCGTCGGATGGTGCGCATGGGCCCCGATGACCGCCAGCGTCACGGCCGCGAGGATGGCCACGCCGGCGGCCACGCCGTCTCGCCCGTCGATGAGATTCACCGCATTCGTGAAGAACACGATCCAGAGGACCGTGACGGGCGCCCCCACCCACCCGAGGGAGAATTCGGGGCCCCACGGCAGGCCCACGCGCTCGATGCTGTATCCGGCGGCGTAGACCGCCGAAGCGGCGACGATCTGCACCGCCATCTTCTGCTTCCACGACGCCACCCGCAGGTCGTCGAACATCCCGACCATGAGGACCAGAAAGGCCGCGAACAGGAAGCCGAGGAAGTCGCCCGACCGGGGCTCGAAGAGCTCGGCGGCGTGATTCGAGAGCGCCGAAGCGAGATACGGCGTCAACGCGAAGGAGACGAAGAGGACGACGCCGCCCCAGCGGGGCCGCTCTTCCAGCCCCCGGGCGTGAAAGAGCCGCTGCCACCGCTTGCGCGAGGACAGCGCCTGCAGCGCCAGCGTCACCGCCACGGAGACGCCCAGCGCCAGGGCGAGCGTGAGAAGATAGACGTCGGCCATGCGTGTTCTCGCCCGCGGGGCGAGCCGATTGTACCACACCCCGGCAAGCTGACCGCGCCCGTCTGCCGAGGGCGGAGCGGCCGCCCGGCCTCAGTAGAAGGCGCTGGGGAACCAGAGGCCCGCGGGGGGCTCGTACTCCCCGCGGACCATATACGTGTCGATCTCTTTCAGCCGCATCCCAGTGGCCAGGCACCAGCGCACCGTCTCGGCCTGAGACACCGGCATCGAACATCGCAGGGGCGTGCCCGTGATGCGGTGCGCTCCGATGAGGAGATCGCGCATCGCCTGCGCGTCGACGGCGACGCCGTGGCCTAGAATCGCTTCCTCGCCAGGGAACCTGCACGTGTAGGCGACGATGCGGCCCTCGCGCTCGACGACGACCGGCGGCGCGAACATCGCCATGCGCTCGATGTCGCGGCGGCGGCTGTACCGCAGCACCTCCCGGCAGAGCGCGTCGAGCGCGTCGAAGTCGTCCGGACCGCCGTCCCGCACGCGGTCGACCGGCGCTTCGTCCGCGCGCGGGCTCCCGGCGAAGTTGGCGAGCGTGTCCTTCACTTCGAACCCCAGGGCGGCGTACAGCGAGAACGAGATCATGTTGTACGCGGCCTGCAGGAGGCGCACCGACCGAAACCCGTTGCGCTCCGCGCTCTCCAGCAGCGCCTCCATGACCGCGCGGCCCAGGCCTTTCCCCTGGTGCTTCAGCGCGACGGCCACCGGCCCGACCCCGACCACCTCGTCGCGCTCGTCCCCGAAATTGATCGCCGCGGGCTCTCCGTCGTTCAGGTACAGGTACGAGTTCACGCTTTCGGTCTGGATGAGGAGCCGCACCACCAGCGTCGCGAACTCGGGCGATGGGAATGCGGGGTCGAAGCCGTGCTTGTCGGCGATGTCCTTGAAGGCCTCGTACGCGATCTGGCCGGCCTGCTCGGCATACTCGGCGGTGATGGGCACGATGCTCACGGGACGCTCCTCTGGCCGCGATTCGGACCGTGGCTGGGGACGCGGGACGGAGCCTATAGTACGCGCGACGCCGCTAACGGACCAGCCTGCTGGCAACGCGCCGCCGGCAGGCCACCGCGCGGACCGCGCCCGCTGCCGGTATCGCGCGGTTCCGCGCCGCCGTATACTCTAGCCCGTCATGACACTCCGCGTCGTCGTGAGCGGAAGCGGCCGCATGGGGCGTCAGACGCTCGAGGCGCTCGACGCCGCCCCGGACCTCGAGCCCGTCGGCGTCATCGAAGCGCAACGCCCCGAAGGGACCGTCACCCTGCCCTCGGGCCGCGCGGTTCCCATGCGTCCCGACCCGCGGGCCACGCTCGCCGACCTGCGCCCCGACGTCGTCGTCGACTTCACGGTCGCCGACTGGACGCCGGTGGTGGCGCGCGCCGCCATCGAGGCTGGCGCCAGGCCTGTCATCGGCACGACCGGCCTCGACGACTCGTTTCTCGACGAGCTCGACCGGATGGCGCGCGAGCGGGGCCTCGGCGCCGTCGTCGCGCCCAACTTCGCTATCGGCGCCGTGCTTCTGATGCACATGGCGCGGCTCGCCGCGCGCTTCTTCGATCACGCCGAGATCATCGAGCTCCACCACGACCAGAAGATCGACGCGCCGTCGGGCACGGCGCTGACGACCGCGCGGGAGATGCTGGCCGCGCGCGGGAAGCCCTTCGAGCGGCCTCGCACCGAGAAGGAGCCGCTCCCCGGCACGCGCGGGGGCGAGCTCGGCGGCATCGCCATCCACAGCGTCCGCCTCCCCGGCCTCGTGGCCCATCAGGAGGTGCTTTTCGGCGGGACCGGGCAAACGTTGACGCTACGTCACGACTCCACCGGGAGGGAGTCGTTCATGCCCGGCGTGCTGCTCGCCTGCAGGGAAGTGATGCGGCGCGTCGGCCTCGTGCGCAGCCTCGACGCCCTCATCGGCCTGCGGTCCGACGCCGCTCAGTGATGCCCTTCGTGCGCGCTCTGCCCGGGCGGAGGCGGCACCCGACCCGCCGCCAGCCGGATCAGGTACCCGAGCAGGCCGATGATGACACCGCCCCCGACGACGGCGAGCGTGGCAAGCATGACCTCGACGCGGGAGTCGTCGCCTCCGGTTTCGGCGGCGAGCGCGACCGCAGGCGAGAGGGCGCTTCCCGCGCCCGTCACCGTCGCGAACAGCCTTCTCCATCGCTTCCGCATCACCATACGCTCCTTCTGATCATATCCCGGGCGCTGGCGCCGTCCTGCCCTGCGCGCCTTCCAGCCGCCTCACGACGTCCTCGAGCTGTTCGGCCGTGTAGTAATGGATGACGATGCGTCCGCCCCGGCGCCCGGGCGACAGGGTCACGCGCGTCCCCAGCGCCGCCTCGAGCCGCCGCTCGAGCTCGGCGACCTCCGGCGCTTTGGCCCGCGGGGCGCGCTGCGCGGGCTCGGCGGCGGCCTTGCGCGCCTCGCCTCGCACCAGCGCCTCCGTCTCCCGGACACTGAGGCCTTCGGCCACGACGCGGCGCCACGCGGCTTCGCGCGCCCGGTCGTCCTCGATCCCCAGGAGGGCGCGCGCGTGGCCTTCCGTGATCTCGCCTCTCGCCAGCGAGAGGCGGATCTCCTCGCTCAGGGACAGGAGCCGCATGGTATTCGCGACCGCGGCTCGGCTGCGGCCGACCCGGCGCGCGATCTCCTCCTGCGTGAGGCCGAAGTCGTCGTGCAGCCTGCGAAAGGCGGCGGCCTCCTCGAGGGGATTGAGATCGGCGCGCTGGATGTTCTCGACGAGCGCGAGCTCGAGCAACGCGCGGCCCGCCGCCTCCTTCACGATCACCGGCACCTTCGTGAGCCCGGCGGCCCGCGCCGCCCGTAGCCGCCGCTCGCCTGCGATGAGCTGGTAGGTGCCCTCGTGCGTTCCGCTGCGGCTCACGAGCAGCGGCTGGATGACCCCGTGCTCGCGGATGCTCTGCGTCAGCGCCTCCAGCGCCTCCGCGTCTATCCGCATGCGGGGCTGTTCGGGGTTCGGGATGACGAGATCGATGTCGACTTCTTCCACCGCCTCGGACGGGCCCGACGGGGGGATCAGCGCCGACAGGCCCCTGCCCAGTCCTGGCTTTGGGAAGCTCACGCAGCCACCTCCTCCTGCTGCAACACCTCGTCCGCCAGCGCCTCGTACGCCCTAGCGGCCGCCGAACGCGGGTCATACGCGCACAGCGGGAGCCCGTGGCTCGGGGCCTCGCTCACGCGCACGTTCCGGGGAATCACCGTCGCGAACGTTTGCGGAAAGTGCGCCCGCACTTCGTCCACGACCTGCTGCGACAGATTCGTCCGCGCGTCGTACATGGTCAGCAAGAGCCCGCTCACCCGGAGTCCGCCATTGAGGTGCCGCCGAACGAGGTCGACCGTGCCCATCAGGTGCGACAGGCCCTCGAGGGCCAGGTATTCGCACTGCACCGGCACCAGGACCTCGTCCGCCGCGGTCAGCGCATTCACCGTGAGCAGCCCGAGCGATGGAGGGCAGTCTACGAAGATGTAGTCGTAGGCGCCCGCGATGGGCTCCAGCGCCCGGCGTAGCCGAAACTCGCGCGCCATCATCGCCACGAGCTCGACCTCCGCCCCCGCCAGGTCCGACCGCGACGGGATCACGTCCAACCCCGCCTCGGACGTCGGCCGGACGACGCTGCGGGCTTCCACGCCCTCGATCAGCAGCTCGTACGTCCCCGGCGGCTCCTTGGCCACGCCCAGGCCCGACGTCGCGTTGGCCTGCGGGTCGAGGTCGACGACGAGGACGCGCCGCCCGCGCCGGGCCAGCGCGGCCCCTAGGTTGATCGCCGTCGTCGTCTTGCCTACACCGCCCTTCTGGTTCGCCACCGCCACCGCCCGGCTCACGCGACCTCCACCTCCGGATGCGCGCGGATCACGGCTTCGATCTCCTCGCGTCCGCCGATGCCGTCCACGCCGGGCGCGCCTACCGCCAAGCTCGCCGCCGCGGACGCGAACCGCATCGCTTCGCGCACGTCCGTCGTCTCGTGATACCGAATCAGGAACGCCGCCGCGAAGACGTCGCCTGCGCCTGTCGGGTCGACTTCCTCACGGGCGTAGGCGGGCATCTCGAGCCAGACGCCTCCCGCATGCACCCGTACGCCGCGCCGGGCCAGCGTCAGGGCGACGATCGCCGCCTCCTTCGCCCAGCGCTCCACCTGCGACGGGTCAGGCTCGACGTCCTCGTCGCTCGCCACGACGAGATGCGCGCCCCGCCAGAAGGGCTCGCCGCGCCAGACGATCTTGCGCACGCGGCCCTCCGGGCCGACCTCCCGCAGCCAGCCCTGTGCGGAGACGCCGATCAGCGCGCACTCCAGCCCGGCGGGAAGGCTCGCCGGGACTTCCGCGCAGACCGGGCCCACGAGCGCGATGGGCGCGCGCCTCCACGCAGGCGGGACGTCTTCGAGAGTCAAGGGTTCGGCGCGCCCGCGGACGTACTGCACCCGCCGAGCGTCGATGTACACGTTCTCGAACCGGGTGACGCCGTCGTCGCGGCCCGCCACGGCGACTCCCGGGAGGCGCTCGGGGAGGTTCAGGGACGGCTCGGCGACGGTCACCACGCCGGCGTCGATCCCGAGTCGTTGCGCCTGCACCGCCGCGAACGTCACGGTGCCTCCGAGCCTCCAGCCTCCCGGCGCCAGGTCCTGTACGACGTGTCCGACGGCGACGAAGCGCGGAACCGTCATGCGCCGCCGTCAGCGTTTCAGCGAAATGCTGACTTTCCGGTTCTCTCCCTCCCCCAGGCTCGCGGTCACCACCTTCGGGTCCTGCGCGAGCGCCAGGTGCACGATGCGCCGCTCGTTCGCGGGCATCGGTTCGAGCGTCACCGGACGGCCCGTCTCCTTGACGCGCTCGGCCATGCGCAGCGCGAGCCGGCGCAAGGTCTGCTCCCGCCGGCGGCGGTATCCCTCCACATCGACGCTGAACACCGATTGGCCGTCGAGCTTGCGTCCCACGATCAGGTTCACGGTGTACTGCAGGGCCGCCAGCGTCTCCCCCCGCCGGCCGATGAGGATGCCGAGGTCCTCGCCGTTCACGTCGAGCACCGCCTTCGCCATACCCACGCCGTCGCCGGGCGTCTCCGGAGCGCGCGCCGACACCGTCGCCTCGATGCCCATCAGCCGCAGCAGCTCGCGGAGCACCTCGAGGGCCGCCTCGGTGTCTTCGCCCCCGGGGCCCGCCGCCGACGCGCGCGCCGTCACCCTCACCCGCGCGGGCTCGCCGCCGAAGCCGAAGATTCCGGCGCGCCCTTCGCTCAACACCTCGATCTCGACTTGCTCGCGGGTCACCCCCAGTTCGCGCAGGGCACGCTCGATGGCCTCTTCGACTGTCTTACCGCTTGCCTCGACGCCTGCCATGTCTCCTTCTCCTGGCCGGCGAGTGCGGCCGCGCCGCTTCCACCGTCTCCTCGCGCGGCGGCGCTTCCTCCCGCGCGGGGGCCTTGGTGGCGCGGCCCCGCGCCGCCGGAGACGGCGCCGCCGACAGGCTGAAGAGGTTCCGCCAGTCGAGCTGCCGTCCCATGAGGAAGTACTGTAGCGCCACGCTGATGATCGCCGTGACGACCCAGTATACGCCGAGGCCGCTCGGCGTCACGAAGGCGATATACCCGAACATCAGGGGCATCATCCACTGCATCGTCTGCTGCGTCGCCTGCTGCTGCGGGTCCACCGCCTGCGTTGTCGGCGTCAGGATCTTTTGCTGCACCCAGAACGAGGCCGCCACCAGAATCGCCACGATGGGGTCGGGCTCCCCGAGGTTCAGGCCGAGGAAGTACTCGTTCAGCGGCACCGCGTTCCGCAGGAACGACCACGGGTACAGATCCTGCGAGAGGTTCACCAGCGCCTCGGGCGTCCCGCCCAGCGTGTTCCGAATCGACTGGTACAGGGCGAACCAGATGGGCATCTGCACGACCATACTGAAGAGACAGCCCGCCGGGTTCACCCCCGCCTCGCGGTAAAGCTTCATCGTCTCTTCCGAGCGGCGCTTCGGGTCTTTGTACTTCTTCTGGATCTCCTGCAGCTTCGGCTGCAACGCCGAAAGCTGCCGCGACGACCGGATCTGATTCGCCGTGAGCGGCCACGTGACCGCCCGCATGATGAGCGTGAAGGCGATGATGGCGAGCCCGTAGCTGCCGAACAGGAGCCGCGTCAGCAGCACCAGGAAATTCGTCATCGGGTCGACCAAAAAGAAGTCGAACGGATTCATCGCCCCGTCCGTCCTGCCGTCGGCGAAGCCCCGGGCGTCGGCGTCGCCTCCGCGGTGGGGGCCCCGACGTCCTTCGGAATGTCCACCATCGTCCGCACGCCCGCCGCCGGATCGAACCTCACGAGCCGGTTCTTCGTCGTCGCAACGAGCGCCGTGCCGTCGTCCAGCGGCACGAGGTCGGCGAGCACGCGCTCTCCCAGCTCCACCGGCTCCCGGCGCTCGCTCCCGTTCGCCGGGTCCAGCGCGACCACGCGCCCGGCGCGGTTGGCCACCACCAGCGACCCGTCGACCAGAGCCGGCGCCGCGCGCACCGGCGCCCCTGTATCGTAGCGCCAGCGCTCCGCGCCCGTCGCGGCGTCGAGCGCGTACACTCGGCCGTCGAGGCTCGCCGCGAACACCACGCCTTTTTGCACGACAGGCGTGCCCCAGAACCAGTTGCCCGCGGTGAACGACCACAGCGCCTGGCCCGTCTCCGCGTCCAGCGCGTAGAGCCGGCTGTCCATCGCGGGCACGAAGAGCCGGTCGCTCGCCAGCGCCGGCGTTCCCGCGATGCCCGCGTCGGCCTCGAACACCCAGCGGCGCTCTCCCGTCGCTTCGTCCAATGCGTACACCTTGCCGTCCAGCGAGGTCACCACCACCAGGCCGTCCACGAGAACGGGCGTCGACCAGACGCGGTCCTCGGCCTCGAAGGTCCATCGCTCCTGGCTCAGGTCCGGCGTCATCGCATACACGCGGCCCGAACCGTCGCCGAAGTACACCGCGTCGTCGCCCACCGCGACGCCGCCGACCACGACGCCTTTCGTCTCTTTGCGGCCCGCGATGGTTCCGTCGGCCACGCGCAGGCGGAAGACGCTCTTCTCGTAGATGGGGACGTACACGTACTCGCCCGAAGGGTCGGGCGCGGGATTGCCGTAGAAGGCGATCGGGCGGATGTCGTTACGGCCCTCCTTCGCCGGGAAGACCCAGACGGCGGCGCCGTCGCGCAGGGCGACGAGGCGATCGTCGCGCCCGGCGATGATGAGGTCGCCGGCGGGAAGCGGGGCGGCCCAGCCGTCGGGGCGGGCGATCCGCCCGCAGCCGGCGGCAGCGAGGCCGGTGAGCGTGAGCATCGCGAGGAGCAGCGGGGCGAATCGGCGCGATGGCATCGGCCCTGGTTACCCGCCCCGCTCAGACCCGAGTTTCACGTGAAACCACGCCCTTCGTGCGCCCGCGCGCCTCGGGCACGGGATCGTACCCGCCCGCGCGCAGCGGATGACACCGCAGGAGTCGCCGGGCCGCCAGCCACGAGCCCCGCACGGCCCCGTGCCGTTCGATCGCCTCGTAGGCGTAGCGCGAGCAGGTGGGCTGGTAGCGGCACGCAGGCGGGAGCGCGGGGGAGACGTACCGCTGGTACAGCCGGATCGCGCCGAGCAGCAACGCCTTCACGCCTTCTCCTTCCCCGGCTCCGCTTGCAAGAGCCCGGCTCTCGCCAGCAGTTTCGCCGCTGCGTCCCGCAGACGCCAGTAGTCGGCCTCCACGGCCGGCCGGCGCACGTTGACCACGATATCCCATCCCGGCGCCACGGGCAGCGTCCGGAGCCCCTCGCGGACCCGGCGCTTCACGCGGTTGCGCACCACAGCGCCGCCGATGGCACGCCCGGTGGCGATGCCGAACCGCGTGACGTCCAGCCCGTTCGGCAGCACGCGGATGGCAAGGAGGTCGCCGGTGTACCGGCGCCCCCGCTCGTACACGGCCGCGAAGTCCTCCCGTCGCCGAAGCCGCTGTTCCCTCCGCACAGCAAGAAACCGGCCCCTTCATCGAGGGGCCGTTCGTCGTCACACCGTCAGCTTCTTGCGTCCTTTGAGCCGACGCAGACGCAACACCCTGCGCCCGCCGGCCGTCGCCATGCGGGCGAGGAAGCCGTGCACGCGTTTCCGGGGAACCTTCTTGGGCTGAAAGGTACGCTTGGGCACGCGGCTCCGCTCCTTTTCGACAGGCGGCCCCAGTATAGGAACGGCCCGAAACGGCGGTCAAGAAATTGTACGGGTCCAGTACATGCCGTACACCTACCTCCTTTCTGGAGCATGGGTGGC
>JBBING010000022.1:0-29979 GCA_037444005.1 Chloroflexota bacterium | reverse complement strand
GAGTGGCGTCGGCGTGTGCGGCCCATGGATGGGTTCGGCTCCTACGCCGGGGCCAAACACTTCAGCGTGCTCTGGATGCTCAAAGAGAACGCTCGCAACCTGGGCCTCGACTGGATGGAGGTGATCATGCCCTAGCCCCAACGCCGCTCGCCCGGCATACTCCACCACACCAAGCCTTCCCTACCATGAATCTTTGAGACGCCGTCAGCTTCTGGCTCGGCTTGACACCGTTTCCGGCCCGATGCTAGACTCCAAACGACGTTAGCACTCTCGACCTGAGAGTGCTAATCCGTGGACGTGCCATGTTGACCGAACGGCAGGCGCGCATTCTCTCCCTGATCGTCGAGGATTACATCGAGACGGCGGAGCCCGTGGGCTCGGAGGCGCTGGTCCGCCGGCACAACCTCCCGCTCTCGCCGGCGACGATCCGGAACGAGATGGCGCGGCTCGAAGAAGAGGGCTATCTGACGCATCCTCACACCTCGGCGGGCCGCATCCCGGCGGACTCCGGGTACCGTGTGTACCTCGAGTCGCTGATGGAGGAGGAGGCGCTCCCGCGGGACGCGCAGGAGACCATCCGCCATCAGTTCCATCAGGCGGGCCGGGAGGCGGACGCCTGGCTCCACCTGTCGGCGGCGATCCTCGCGCAGTTCGTGCAGAACGCCGCGGTGGTGACGGTGCCGCGCTCGTCGGAGTGCCGGTTCAAGCACCTCGAGCTCGTGGAGGTGCACGAGAACGTGGCGCTGCTCGTGCTCGTGCTGAGCCAGGCGCGGGTGCGCCAGCAGCTCCTCACGTTCCCGCAGCCGATGACGCAGGACGAGCTCTCGAGCATGGCCCACCGCCTCACGGCCAAGCTCGAGGGGCGGCGGGTCACCGAATTCGGCCTGCTCCCGGAGGCGCTGCCCCCGGAGGAGCGGCTCGTCTACCAGACCGTCGTGAGCCTCATGAGCGCCATCGAGCAGACGCAGTACGACGAGGCGTACCTCGAGGGTGTGCGCAACGTACTCATGCAGCCCGAGTTCCTCGACACGCGCAAAGCCCTCGAGCTCCTCGAGGTGCTGGACGAGCACATCGTCACCCGGGTGCTTCCGTTCGACCGCATGGCGCGCGAGGGCGTGTCGGTGTTCATCGGCGACGAGAACGGCGAGGGTCCCATGCGCGAGTGCAGCGTCATCATCGCGCCGTACGGCGCGCCCGGGTCCGTCGTCGGGGCGATGGCGGTGCTGGGACCGACCCGCATGCGGTACCCGCGGGTCATTCCCGCCGTGCGCTACATGACGTCGCTGCTCACCGACCTCATGACGAGCTATTACGCCTGACCATTCCCGGTCGGCCGCGAGAAGCGGCCGAGACCCGAGACGCGAGGTGAGGAGACCGTGAGCGACGCCAAGCCTGTGGACGAGGGCGCGGAAGGCGCCGTTCCCGCGGCGGAGCCGTCCAAGGAGGAGCTGCCGCCGGCGGAGGAGAGCATCGAGAGCCTCCGCGCGCAACTGGCGGAGGAGCGTGAGAAGGCGCAGGCCTATCTCGCGAACTGGCAGCGCGCCGCGGCCGACTACCAGAACTTCAAGCGTCGCGTCGAGGAGGAGCGATCGGAGGCGGCGCGGTTCGCCAACGCCGCCCTCATCATCAACCTGCTGCCCGTCGTCGACGACCTCGAGCGGGCGCTGCGCAGCCTCGACGTGAACCTCCGCGGCCTCACCTGGGTGGAGGGCATCTACCTCATCCACCGCAAGCTGCTCATGGTCCTCGAGAACGCGGGCGTGACCGAGATCCCCGCCGAGGGGCTCGATTTCGACCCGACGGTGCACGAGGCCATCAGCCAGGCGGAGGGCGAAGAGGGCAAGGTCGTCGCGGTGGTGCAGAAGGGGTACACGCTGGGTGACCGCGTAATCCGGCCCGCCCTGGTCATCGTCGGCAAGGGCAAACCGCAGCCCGAGCCGCCGCAGGACCAGGGTTCGGGGCAGACGCCGGAAGGCGGCGACGCGAACCCCGCGTCATAGTTCATCAATTCGGAAGAGGAAGCCCCATGGCAAAAGCAATCGGAATCGACCTGGGGACCACGAACTCCTGCGTGGCTGTGATGGAGGCCGGCGAGCCCGTGGTCATCCCCAACCGTGAGGGAGGGCGCATCACCCCGTCGGTCGTCGCCATCTCGAAGTCTGGCGAGCGGCTGGTCGGCATGGTGGCGAAGCGCCAGGCCATCACGAACCCAGAGAACACCATCTACTCCGTCAAGCGCCTCATGGGCCGCAAGTACGACGACCCGGAGGTGCAGCGCGACATCAAGCTGCTCTCGTACAAGATCGAGCGCGCCCCCAACGGCGACGCCGCCGTTCGCATGGGCGATCGTGTGTACTCGCCGCCGGAGATCTCCGCGATGATCCTGCAGAAGCTGAAGGCCGACGCGGAGGCCTACCTCGGCGAGCCGGTCACGGAGGCGGTGATCACCGTCCCCGCGTACTTCAACGACGCCCAGCGTCAGGCCACGAAGGACGCCGGCAGGATCGCGGGCCTCGAGGTGCTCCGCATCATCAACGAGCCCACCGCCGCGTCCCTGGCCTACGGGCTCGACAAGAAGGGCGAGGAGATTATCGCCGTGTACGACCTCGGCGGCGGCACCTTCGACATCTCGATCCTCGAGATCGGCGAAGGCACCTTCCACGTCAAGGCCACCGCCGGCGACACGCATCTGGGCGGGGACGACTTCGACCAGCGGATCATCGACTGGCTGGTCGAGGAGTTCAAGCGCGAGCAGGGCATCGACCTCAGGCAGGACCGTATGGCCCTCCAGCGCCTCAAGGAGGAGGCGGAGCGCGCCAAGATCGAGCTCTCGACGCTGATGCAGCGGGAGATCAACCTCCCGTTCATCACGGCCGACGCCTCCGGGCCGAAGCACCTGAACTTCACGCTCACCCGCGCGAAGCTCGAACACCTCGTGGGTGACCTGGTCGAGAAGACGCTCGGCCCCTGCGAGCAGGCCCTGAAGGACGCCGGCATCACCGCCGCTCAGGTGGACGAGGTGATCCTCGTCGGCGGGCAGACCCGCATGCCGCTGGTCGTGGAGACGGTGCGGCGGTTCTTCGGAAAGGAGCCGCACAAGGGCGTGAACCCGGACGAGGTGGTGGCCATCGGCGCCGCCATCCAGGCCGGCGTGCTCAAGGGCGAGGTCCGCGACGTCTTGCTGCTCGACGTGACGCCGCTCACGCTGGGCATCGAGACGCTCGGCGGCGTCATGACGCCCATCATCGCGCGGAACACGACGATCCCGACCAGAAAGTCGCAGATCTTCTCGACCGCGGCGGACAACCAGACCAGCGTGGAGATCCACGTGCTCCAGGGCGAGCGGACCATGGCCGCCGACAACAAGTCGCTGGGCCGGTTCATCCTGGACGGCATTCTGCCGGCGCCGCGGGGGGTGCCGCAGATCGAGGTCACGTTCGACATCGACGCCAACGGCATCCTCAACGTGAGCGCCCGCGATAAGGCCACGGGCAAAGAGCAGAAGATCACCATCCAGGCCGGCTCGGGCCTCACGAAGGAGGAGGTCGAGCGTCTGCGCAAGGAGGCGGAGCTCCACGCCGAAGAGGACCGGCGCCGCCGCGAGGAGATCGAGCTCCGCAACCAGGCGGACAGCCTGGCGTACACGGCCGAGAAGACGCTGCGGGAGCACGGCGACAAGATTCCCGCGAACCTGAAGGACGAGGTGAACGGGAAGGTCGCGGCCGTGCGATCGGCCCTGCAGTCCAACGCGCCCATCGACCAGGTGCGCTCGGCGATGCAGGATCTCTCGCTCGCCATGCAGCGCGTGGGCGAAGCCGTCTACGGCGCCCCCGGCGCCGCGGGCGCGGCCCCGTCGCAGGGGGCCGAAGGCGGCGGCGCCGAAGAGGGCACCGTCGAGGGAGAATTCCGCGAGGTGTAAGCGCTCGCCGTGCGCGCACGGACGCGCGCGCGACGTGACGCGACGAGGGCCTCGCCTCTGGATGGAGCGCGAGGCCCTCGCGGCGTTCTCGCCCGCCTGTTGTTACACTTGGTGGCCTGCGATGAACGCTGACGACGCCCCCGACGTCGCCGTGCGAGACGACAGCCTCGAAGAGGAGGCGGCGCGCGCCGTCGCCCTCCGGCAGAATTCGCCCCTCGACCGGCTCGTGCTGCGGCTCAGCGGGTGGCTCGCAGAGCACACCCTGGTGCGCACGGCCCTCGCGGGCGGGCTTCTGGTCCTGGTGGTCAGCGTCGGCGTCATCTTGCTGGCCGCGCCCGACCTGACGGACCGGCTCGAGGGGTTCGGGTACATCGGCGTCTTCCTGACGAACCTGGCGAGCACGGCGACGCTGTTCATTCCCGTGCCCGGGCTCACGGCGGCGGGTCAGACGCTCATCGTGAGCCAGGGGGAGAAGCACCAGCCCTTGCTCGTGGGCATCGCGGGCGGCAGCGGCATGGCTCTGGGCGAGGTCACCGCCTACTATGCGGGCTTTCTCGGGGCCGAGCTCGCCCGGGGCCGCGAGATCGGCGGTCCCGCGTGGTTCCGGCGGGGGGCGGAACGCGTCGTCCGCGCGGTGAACTGGCTCATGGGACGCTGGGGCATGATCACGCTGTTCGTGCTCGCGGCGATTCCGAATCCAGCGTTCGAGGTGGCGGGCATCACGGCGGGCTCCGTGCGCATGCCGTTCAAGCGGTTCTTCGGCGCCGTGGCGCTGGGCAAGATCGTGCGGGGCATCATCCTGGCGTATCTGGGCGACGTCTTCGGCCTGCCGTTCCTGTAAGGGTGGGGCTCATGTCCCGGCGCGGAGCCGGCTTGTTAGAATGGGCCGGACTGTAGCGAACGATGGCGACGACGAAGCAGGACTACTACGACGTGCTCGGCGTGCCGCCGAACGCCACGCCCGAGGAGATCAAGCGGGCGTTCCGGCGGCTGGCGATGCAGTATCACCCGGACCGGAACAAGGAGCCGGGCGCCGAGCAACGGTTCAAGGAGATCAACGAGGCGTACGAGGTCCTCTCGGACCCCCAGAAGCGGGCGCTGTACGACCGGTACGGCCATGCCGGGCCCGAGAGCCCGTTCGCGCGCGGCTTCGAGGGGGCGACGCCGTTCACCGGCTTCGGGGACATCTTCGACGCCTTCTTCGGGGCCGCCGCGGGCCGGCGCCGCGGGCCGCAGCGTGGCGGCGACATCCGCGTCGCGATGACCCTCGACTTCGAAGAGGCGCTGTTCGGGACCGAGAAGGAGATCGAGTTCACCAGCGTCGAGCTGTGCTCAGCCTGCAACGGGCTGCGGGCAGAACCGGGCACCGAGCCTGAACGCTGCCCGACCTGCGGCGGGGTCGGCGAGGTCCGGCGCGTCCAGCAGAGCATCTTCGGTCAGTTCGTGAACGTCGCCACCTGCGATCGCTGCGGCGGCGAGGGCCGCTGGATCCCCACGCCCTGCCGGGCGTGCCGGGGCACGGGCCGCGAGCGCCGCAAGCGCAGGCTCGCTGTGACGGTGCCCGCGGGCGTCGACGAGGGCACGCAGATGCGCCTCACCGGCGAGGGCGAGGTCGGCCTCCGGGGCGGCGGCCGCGGCAACCTCTACATCACCTTCCACGTGCGGCCCCATCCCGTCTTCCGGCGCGAGGGCGACGACCTCGTCGTCGACCTTCCGGTGAACGTCGCGCAGGCGGCCCTGGGCGCGGAGCTGACGATTCCGCTCCCCGGCGGCGAGCAGACGAAGGTGCGCATCGACCCCGGCACGCAGTCCGGCCATGTCATCGTGATTCGCGGGAAGGGGGCGCCGCGGCTCCGGGGCGGCGGCCGCGGCGACCTGCGGGTCGAGGTTCGCGTGGTCACGCCGCGCAAACTCACCCCGAAACAGCGAGAACTCCTCCAGGAGCTCGCCCGCACGTTCGAGACGGACGGCGGCGACGGCCGGGGCCTCTTCGACAAGATCCGCGACGCCCTGAGCTGACATGGACTACGTCGAGGTGACGGTCGCCGTCGCCCCCGCGTTCGTGGAGCGCGCGGCCGACGTCCTCCGCGAGCTCGACCCCTCCGGCGTCAGCATCGAGGAGCCGATCGAGCCCCTGGACCACGAGGGCGTGTACCGGCGCCGGCCGGACGCTCCCAGCCTGGTGAAGGCGTACGTGCGCGCCCTCCGCGACGATGCCCTCACGCCCATCGTGCGGTCGATGCTGGACGAAGCCGGCGTCGAGGGCGAGGTGTGGACACGCTTCGTGCGCGAGGAGGACTGGGCGGAGGCGTGGAAGGCGCACTTCCAGGTCCAGCGCTACGGCCGCGTGGTCGTCTGCCCCTCGTGGCTCGACGCGGAGCTCCGGGATGGCGACGTCCTCGTTCGGCTCGACCCGGGGATGGCCTTCGGGACAGGCGACCACCCTACCACCCGGAGCTGTCTGCTCGCGCTGGACCGCTACGTCCGCCCCGGAGACGTGGTCCTCGACGTCGGAACGGGTTCGGGCATTCTCGCGATTGCGGCGGCGCGGCTGGGGGCGCGGCGCGTCGTCGCGCTCGACATCGACCCCGCCTGCGTCGAGGTCGCCCGGCGGAACGTCGACGCCAACGGCCTCGGGCGGGTGATCACGGTCGCGCTCGGGTCCGTCGGCGAGCGGTGGCCGTTCGCACAATCGGCGAGCGGCGGCTTCGACGTCGTGGTCGCGAACATCATCGCCGGGACGCTCGTCGAACTCGCGCCTGCCCTGCGCGACGCGGTCCGTCGCGGCGGGCTGCTCGTGCTGTCCGGCATCGTCGCCGAACGGGAAGACGACGTCGCGAGGGCGTTCGGCGGCCTCGAGCCCGTCGAGCGGGTGGCCGACGGCGACTGGCGCACCCTCGTGCGGCGCCGGACGTGATGCGCCGCCTGTATGTCGCCGGGCCGCTCGCGCCGGGCCGCGTCGTGGTCCTCGAGGGCGACGCCGCGCGCCGGGTGGCGCGCGTCCTGCGGCTCGGGCCGGGCGAGCGCCTCGCGCTGTTCGACGGCTCCGGGATCGAGGCGATCGCCGAGCTCACGCGGGTCGCGGCCTCGCGCGTGGAGGCGGTCGCGGTGTCAGTGCAGCCGGGCCTCCCGGAACCGCCGGTGCGTATCACGCTCTGTCAGTCCGTCGTGAAGGGCGAGCGCTTCGAGTGGGCGCTGGAGAAGGGCACGGAGATCGGTGTCGCCCGGTTCGTGCCGGTGGTGGCGCGCCGCAACGTCGTGCGGCCGGGCGAAGGGGCGAAGCTGGAGCGCTGGCGGCGCATCGTCGTCGAAGCCGCCGAGCAGTGCGGGCGCTCGGCGGTCCCGGAGGTGACGCCGCCGGCATCGCTGGACGACGTCCTCGAATCGCTCGACGGGCCCGCCATCGTCCCCTACGAAGGCGAGCGCGAGACAGGCATCGCGGCCGCCCTCCGAGCGATGGGGCGGCCAGGCGCGCTGACGATCCTCATTGGCCCTGAGGGCGGCTTCACCCAGGACGAGATCGAGCGCGCGACGTCGCGCGGGGCGCGGCCCGTGTCTCTCGGGCCGCGCATCCTCCGCTCGGAAACGGCGGGCGTCGTGGCGGCGGCGCTGGCGCTCGCGGCCCTGGGCGGGCTCGAGCCCCCGGGGGCGCCTCAGGGCTCGTAGGCTTGGTACGTCCAGAGCACTGGATCGACGTTCACCCCGCGGACCGCGATCTCCCAGTGCAGGTGCGGGCCCGTGGCCAGGCCCGTCGACCCCGCACGTCCCACCTGCTGGCCAGCTACGACCGCATGCCCCTGCGTCACGTCGATCTGCGACAGGTGGTGATACGCGCTGAACACGCCCATCCCGTGGTCGATGATGACGCTGTTGCCGCGCACGGTGAGCGGCCCGGCGAACGCGACGACGCCGTCCGCCGAGGCGTAGACGGGGTCGCCCTCCTGCGCCAGGAAGTCGGTTCCGTGGTGGTAGTCCGTCACCGGCCCGCCGTTGTAGCTCCGGCCGATGCCGTACGGGCTCGTGATCGGCGAGGACATGGGGAGGCGGAACGGCCCGCTCCACCGGCGCTCGGGCGTGAACGTGGCGAAGATGCTCGCCCGCAGGTTCAGCTCCGCCTGCACCACCGCGGAGTCGAGCAGTTGCTCCTGGCCCGGCGGAAGGAAGATCTCCTCGACCGGATAGGCCGTGTCCACGACGGCCACGGTGTAGGTGACGGTGAACGGCGAGCCGTCGGGGGCGACGGCGTCGATGGTCAGCGGGTACGACCCGGGCGCAAGCTCCGCGCCCGCGCCGATGATGGTCCACCAGGCGCCGGGCGCGAATTCGGCCATGGGGTAGACGCGGCCTGCGAACGTGGCCGATGCCGAGGTCGCCTGCAGCGACGCACGCACGACGACCGACCCGCCCTGCGCGATGGTGATAAAGGCGGGCTCGGGAATGGGCGTCGCGGTCGGTGTGGGTGTCGCCGTCGGAGTGGGAGTGTGCGTCGGCGTGGGTGTCGCCGTCGGGGTCGGCGTCTCGGTGGGCGTGGGCGTGTGCGTCGGCGTCGGCGTCGGCGTTGGGTCTGCGCCCAGCGCAAAGCCGCAGCCGGGCCCCGCCGCGCTCAAGATGAGGGCGGCGACGAGACCGACGCTGCGGGGGACGCGTCCACGGGGCGGCATGCGGCCGTATTGTACCCTGAAGGGCGCTGGCTCCCGCGGCAGCCGTGGGTGGCCGGCGGCCGGCTCGGGCGCCCCGACTTGATATAATCGCGTCACACCCTCGGCTTCGGGGGAGAGGGCGGGGAGGTTCCGGTGGAAGATCCGCGAATCGTCGCCGAGCGCATCCTCGAGAACGTCGAGCGCGTCATCGTCGGGAAGCGGCAGGAGGTCCGGCTGGCCCTCATCGCCCTCATGGGCCGCGGTCACGCGCTCATTGAGGACGTCCCGGGCGTCGGCAAGACGATGCTGGCGCGCAGCCTCGCGAAGTCGATCGGCTGCACCTTCCGCCGGATTCAGTTCACTCCCGACCTCTTGCCCAGCGACGTCGTCGGCGTCTCGATCTACAACCAGAAGCGCGGCGATTTCGAATTCCGGCCCGGCCCCATCGCCGCTCAGGTCGTGCTCGCCGACGAAATCAACCGCGCGACGCCCAAGACCCAGTCCGCCCTCCTCGAGGCCATGGAGGAGCGGCAGGTGACGGTCGACGGCGTGACCCACGCGCTCCCCGAGCCGTTCATGGTCCTGGCGACGCAGAACCCCATCGAGTACGAGGGCACCTTCCCTCTGCCGGAGGCCGAGCTCGACCGCTTTCTGCTGCGCATCCACCTGGGCTATCCGTCGCTCACGGACGAGATTCAGGTGCTGGACGCGCAACAGCACGACCACCCGCTCGAGCGGCTCCAACAGGTCAGCTCGCCGCACGAGATTCTGGGGTTGCAGCGCGCCGTGAAGGACGTCTACGTCGACCCGCTGGTCAAGCAGTACATCGTGAGCGTCGTGGACCAGACGCGGCGCCACGAGCATGTTTACCTCGGGGCGTCGCCTCGCGGCTCGCTCGCGCTGTACCGCACGGCGCAGGCGCTGGCGCTGCTCGAGGGGCGCGACTTCGTCCTGCCGGACGACGTGAAGGCGCTGGCGTATCCGGCGCTGGGACATCGCATCATCGTGAGCCCGTCCGCGCGCGTGAAGAACGTGACCGCCGAGGAGGTCATCGACGCCTGTCTCGCCCGCGTGCCCGTCCCGGGCGTGCGGGTGAGCCCCCGAAGCTGAGGTTCCGCGCGCGGACCGAAAGGCGGTGGCCGTGACCCGGCTGCGCAGCCTCTTCCGAACCCTTCTCGTGACGCGGCGGTCGCAGACCGCCGTGGCGATCCTGTTCGTCGTCGCCGTGGCCGGTGGCGCCGCGACCGGCTTCTGGCTGCTTTTCCGTCTCGCCTACCTCATCGCCATCGGCGTGCCGGTGGCATGGGTCTGGGCGCGCCTGAATGCCGCCGGCCTCTCGGTGCGCGTCGAGCGCTTCGCCGACCGCGTGCAGGAGGGGCAGACGGTCGAAGGACGGATTACCGTCGAGAACCGGGGCTGGTTCGGGAAGCTCTGGCTCGAGGTGGAAGACCGGTCCGACCTCCCAGATTACGCTGTCCGCCGCGTGATCTCCATCCCGCGCGGAGGCCGGCGGACATGGCTGATCCGCGGACCGGCGTCGCGCCGGGGCGTGTACAGCGTCGGCCCCGTGCAGGTGACGGCAGGCGACCCCTTCGGGCTGTTTCGGACGACGGTGCGCTTCGGGGCGCGGCATCCGGTCCTCGTGTTCCCGCGCGCGGTCGACCTCGCGGGCTTCGCGGTGCCGTTGGCGCATCTGCCCGGTGAGGGGCGCTTCCGCCGTCCGACGCAGACGCTGACGCCGAACGCGGCGAGCGTCCGGCCCTATGCGCCCGGCGACGCCTTCAACCGCATCCACTGGCCGACGACGGCCCGGACCGGTCAGCTCATGGTGAAGGTCTTCGAGCTCGACCCCGCGAGCGACATCTGGGTGGCGCTGGACCTGCATCGCGCCGTGCACGCGGGCGAGGGCGAGGCCAGCACCGAGGAATACGCCGTGCACGTCGCCGCCTCGGTCGTCCGGCACTTCCTGCTGGCGAACCGCTCGGTGGGGTTTCTCGCGTACGGGCGCGAGTATCACGTGGAGGAGCCCGACCGCGGCGCCCAGCAGTACGGCCGCATTCTGGAAGACCTCGCCCTGGCGCGCGCGGCCGGCGACGTGCCGCTGGGGGAGCTGCTCGCGAACGAAGCCCGTCGCTTCGGCCGCCACACCACCGTGGTCGTGATCACGCCGGCGACGGACGACGCCTGGGTGGCGTCGCTGAATCAGGTGGCGCAACGGGGCGCGCGGACGGCCGCCATCCTCATCGAGGCCGAGACCTTCGGCGCCGATGGGTCCTCGCTGCTCGCATACGGCGCGCTCGCGGCCAGCGATGTGCCGACGTTCACGCTGCGGCGCGACGCCGACCCGCGCGAGGCGCTCGCCCGGGAAACGGCCGCCCTCGAGGGAGCATGGCGATGATGCAGCAGGCGCGCTGGGAGGCGATGTTCGCCCCCCGCGTGGAACACCGGGACGAGGAGCGGGAGGTCCGGCGGCCGCTGTTCCTCGCGCCGTGGGAGGACTGGCTCCTGCTCGGGCTGCTGGCGGTCGCCTTCCTCAGCGTCGCGGCCGCGGTCGACCGCGCCCACTGGGTGGACGACCTTCCCCCGCTGGTGTCGGTGGGATTCGCGGGACTGGCGGTGGCGTTCGCGCTGGCGCGCCTCCGCTGGAGCGAGGCGGCCTGCCACGTCCCGGGCGCGCTCGCGGGCCTGGCGGTGTGCTTCGCGCACGTGCTCGCCGTCGTGCCGGGGGCGACGCCGAAGGCCCGCTGGGGCGCCCTGTACGAGCGCATGGACGTGTGGCTCCACGCGGTGTTCCGCGGCGGCACGAGCACGGACGAGCTCCCGTTCGTCATCCTGGTTGTCACCCTCACATGGCTCGGGGCCTATCTGTCGTCGTGGGCGCTGTTCCGGTGGCGTCACGTGTGGCTGGCGCTCGTGCCGGGCGGCGTCGCCATCCTCGTGAACGTGAGCTACCTTCCCGGGCAGTTCAGTTTCGCGTTCGTCGTCTACCTCTTCGTCGCGCTGCTTCTCCTCGCGGCCACGGCGGTGCGCGACCGGGCGGTGCAGTGGGAGCGCGACGGCGTGGCGTATCCGGAGTTTCTGCAGTTGCGGGCGCTGGGCGGAGCCTTCTGGGCCGCCCTCACGCTGCTGGGCGTGACCTGGGCGCTGCCGCTCGCGGGCGAGTCGCGCGCGCTCGCCTCGCTCTGGGACCGCGCGACCAGCCCTGTCGTCGACCGGCTCGCTCCGTACAGCCGTGTGTTTCTCGGCGTCGAGGCCAAGCGGCCGCTGCCAGCGCACCGCTTCGACGACCTCCTGCCGTTCCAGGGGAAGATCGAGCTGCCGTCCATCGACGTGGCCCGCCTCGACGGGATCGACTTCCTGCCGGCGGCCCCGTACCTGCGGGCTCGCGCCTACGCCGACTACACCATCGAGGGCTGGAGGCTACCGGAGCTCGACGAACGGGCGGTGGAGGCGGGCGCCTCCATCGTCACCGGCGCGGAGCGGGGCCGCGAGCCCCGCGACATCACCGTCACCATCCAGCGAGGCCAGTCGGCCATCCCGACGCTGGGCCAGCCCGTCAGCGTCGACCGCGAGGCCGTCGCGCAAGTGGGGGGAGACGGCGGCGACGTGCTCGGGCTGCGCCCGCCCGAGGGCGAGGGACGTGTGGCGGCGGGAACGGTGTACCGCGTGCAGGGTAGCGTCAGCGTCGCGACGGTCGAAGAGCTGCGGGCCGCGGGCGACGGCTACCCGCAGTGGACGCGGCGCTACCTCGAGCTGCCTCCGGAGCTGCCCGGACGCGTGCGCGATCTCGCGGCGCAGATCGCCGCGGGCCAGTCGAACGCGTACGACCGGGCGGCGGCCATCGAGGCGTACCTGCGCGCGCTCCCGGTCGACTACGACATCGACGCGCCTCCCCCGGGCCGCGACCCCGTCGACTACTTCCTGTTCGAGTTGCGCCGAGGCTATTTCGACTACCACGCCTCGGCCATGGCGGTGCTGCTCCGGACGCTGGGCATTCCCGCGCGGGTCGCCGTCGGGTATGCCATCGGGCCGCAGGACCGCGACGCTGACGGCGCGTTCCGCATCACGGAGAAGCGCGCCTTCGCGTGGACCGAGGTCTTCTTCCCCGGGTACGGATGGGTCGAGTTCAACCCGACGCCGTCGGAGCCGCCGGTGCGGCGGGCGTTATCGGAGGCGGCCGGCGACGGGATCGGCCCGAACGACGACCTGCTCGGCCTGGGCGAAATCCCGGCGGCGGGCGGTGGCTTCGGTCTGTTTCCTTCGGAGCCATCTGCGGACGACGTCGAGGCGCCTGCCGGGGGTGATGGCCCGCCGGGCGCGCTGCTGGCGACGATGGGCGCGCTCGCGGCGATGACGGCGCTGGCGCTGGCCGGCGGGTGGGCGTGGAATCGCGGTCTGGGCGGCCTCGACCGGGCGTCGCGCGCGTGGGCGAAGACGGTCCGCCTCGCGTCGTGGGCGGGCGTCCCGCCGGAGCCCCACCTGACACCCCGCGAGTACGCGCGCATCCTGCGCGAGCGGGTGGAGGGCGTCGACGGCGTCGAGACCATCGCGTGGGCGTACCAGCGGGCGCGGTACGGCGGCCGGACGCTCGGTCCGGGCGAAGAGGACGCCGCCGAGGGCGCGTGGCGCGCCGTGCGCTTCCGTCTGCTGCGCCGCGTGGTCATGCGCCTCTAGCCCGCGAGCGAATCCGGTGAAGACGCAGGAGGCCGGGCATGCGCCCGGCCTCCTCTGTGTTCGCGTGTTCGGCGCCGCGGTCAATCCCAGACGATGTCGGCGGGGTCGCGGTCGAGCCCGCCGAGGGCTTCCTTCCAGCGGTACATGATGAGGATGTCCATCAGCTCCGAGCCCTCGCCGCGGCGCTTGCGGTCGAGCTCGCTCTTGAGGGTGTCCAGCGCGCCGTGCACGGCCGGCCCGAAGAGCGACTGGAGGTACGAGGGCGGGATGCGGTGGCCCGTCTCGTTGATGCTGAGGTCATCGTTGAGCGGCGCCGGGCTCAGCGGCGGGACGTAGTAGACGTTCGGGTGCGTGCCGAACTCCGGGTGGAGCGGGATGGCCACCTTCCACTTCTTGACCAGCTTGGCGACAGAGCTGGTGTCGTCGTCGAGGAAGCCGATCCAGGCGCCGCGGCCCGGGCACTGCCGGACGCAGGCGGGGGCGACGCCCTGCTCGATGCGCGGGAAGCAGCCGATGCAGTGCTGGCTCACATTGCGCATCCGGTTGAAGTAGATCTTCTTGTACGGGCAGGCGCGCGCGCAGAGCTGGGCCCCTTTGCAGAGGTCCTCGTTGCGCAGGACGAGGCCATCCTCGACGCGCTTGAACATGGCGCCGTTGGGGCAGACCTCGACGCAGACCGGCGACGAGCAGTGGTTGCAGAGCCGGGGCAGGTAGAAGAAGTAGGCGTTGGGGAATTCGCCGCCGCCTTCGTCTTCGTCCCAGTTGGGGCCCCAGGTCTTGCTCCCCGCGACCTTCTGGAGGTGGACGTTGCGCCCCTTCCCGCCGCGGAGCACCTCGTCGTAGTTGAAGTCCCAGCCGCCGCCGAACTCCTCCTCCGTGGGCAGCTTGCCGAGCTTGGGCTTGCCCTGCTCGTCGTAGCCGCCGCCCATCGTCTCCCAATCGCGCGGGGTGCCGCGTCCCGGCTGGGTGTTCACGGTCATCCACCACATGTGCTCGGTGCCCTCGTCCTGGGTCCACAGCACTTTGCAGGCCACCGAGCACGTCTGGCAGCCGATGCACTTGTTGAGGTCGAAGACCCAGGCGAGCTGCCGCCTGGAAGGCGTGATCGTCGCCATCAGTTCCACTCCGCTTCTAGCGCTGACATCGCGAGGCTCCTGCCAGCCGCCGTCACGAGATCTTCTCCACGTCGACATGCACCGCGCGGTCCGCCGGCACGGGCTGCCAGTGGAGCGGCCGGTACTGCAGATGGCCGTAGCCGCCCGCCAGTCCGAGCCACTTGACGTGTCCCGGCTCGGCGTCGGCCTGGCTGAACCAGTCGCGGTGCATGTACGGCTCGAACCCGTTGTAGACGATGACCTGGCCGGGCCGGACCGCGGGCGACAGCTTCGCCGTGATCTGGAACTCCCCGGCGTCGCTGACGACGCGCACCCACTCGCCGTTCTGGATGCCCTTCCGCTCGGCGTCCTTCGGGTTCATGAACATGAAGGGCTCGCCGCGGTGGGTGTTCAGGACGATGTTGTTGGTCATGTTCATCGAGTGGATGCTCCAGCGGTTGTGGCCGCTGGTCATCTTGAACTCGCGCTTCGGCCCGCCGTGGCCGGGCGGCTCCTTGTGCACCGGCAGCTCCTCGCCGGCCTCCAGAAACCACTCGTGGTCGATGTAGAACTGCGCCCGGCGGGTCAGCGTCGGGTACGGCAGTTTGTCCTCGGTGTGCCAGCGGAAGGGGTTGTGCACCTCGTCGGGCTTGATGGTGGAGGCCTGCGCCAACCCGTGGCCCACGAGCCCCCAGCCCGTCCAGCGCACGTGGCCCTTCTGGCGCACCGTCTCGAGGGTCGTCCCCTCGGGGAGGATGCCGTAGGCAGCGTCGTCCCGAATGATCTCGTCCATGCGGCGCTCTTCGTCGAGGACCTCGCCGTTGAGCGTGAGGCTATCCACCAGGCCCTTCAGGCTGCGGACGACGCCGTTGCGGTCGGTGAACTCGGTCATCTCGCGGGCGGCGGCGCGCTCCTCGATGGCCTTCACCAGGCCGATGCCGATCTCCCAGTCGCTCTTGGCCTCATCGGGCGGCGGCACGGCCTTGTCGCACAGGACGAAGTTCAGGTGATGCACCGAGGGCATGCTGTTGCCCAGCTTCTCGTAATGCTGGGCCGCCGGCAGGATGTAGTCGGCGTACATGCCCGTCGTGTTGATGCGCCAGTCGACGGACACGATGCACTTGAGCTTCGGCCAGAGCTTCTCGAGCAGGAGCTTCTGCCCGCCGCGCTGCCGCCGCAGAATGTTCCCGCCGGCCTCGAAGAGCACCCGGGGCTCGACCTGCTGGTACGCTTTCGCGAGGCCGGCGTTCCACCAGCCCTTCTCCAGCGCCTCGTTCAGGTACTCGTCGAACGAGCGCTTCATCGACGGGTCGTTGTTGTCCGGGTTGTTCCAGCGCTCCTTGTAGCCGTACTGGTAGTACCAGAGGAACGCGGGAGGAATCATGCGGCCGAGGCCGCCCAGCTCCGCCGCCACCTGGGCGGCGCGGTACGTGAGCATCTCGAGGGTCATCGTGGGGTCGTCGGCCCCGAGGAGGCGGCGGGCTTTCGCCAGGTTCGCCACGTACTCGCGGGCGGCGTCCTGGCCCGGCCGGCCCTTGTTCCGCAGGAAGCTCGCGCCGTCGAGCGCGGAGATGGCCCACGAACGGGTGCCCGTGCCTTTCTTCCCCCAGTTGCCCGTCAGGCCGAGCAAGAGGGCCATCGCCCGTTCGTACAGGTCGCCGTGGTAGTACTTGCCCGAGTTCCAGCCGATGAAGATCTTCGTGCGCCGCGTTGCGACCTTGCGCGCCAGCATCCGGATGGTGTCCGGGTGGATCTCGCAAATCTCGGCCACCCGCTCCGGCGTGTAGTCCTGGAGCTTGCGGCGCAGAATCTGGAAGACCGGCTCGCACTCGACCTTCGTGCCGTCCTTGAGCGTGGCCACGAAGGTGCCCTCGAGCGCGGGGTCGACGTCCCCCAGCGCCAGCGTCGCCCGGGGCGCCGGCTGGATGATCTTCGACCGCGCGTCGGCCCAGAAGAACTGGTCGTCGCGGTCGCCCTCGGCGACGTCGCTGCCCCGGAGAAACCGGGCGTTGTCCTTGCGGACGAGGAGCGGCAGGTCCGTCTGCTCCTGCACGAAGCGCTTGTTGTACAGCCCCGCGTCGATGATGACCTTGCACATGCTCAACGCCAGCGCGGCGTCGGTGCCGATGCGCACCGGCACGTGGTAGTCGGCGTGGATGGCCGAGGGGCTGAAATCGGGCGCGATGGTGACGACCTCGCCGCCGTTGTACCGGGATTCGGCGACGTAGTGGTACCAGTGGATGTTGGTGTAGACGGGGTTGGCGTGCCAGATGAGGGTGAGCTCGGCCAGGAACCAGTCGTCCATGGACGAGACGGGATTGAAGACGCCCCAGGTGATGTAGAAGCCGGGACTGAAGTCCTGGAACTCGGCGTTGCCGTCCGTGGTGGGCGTGCCGAGGGCGGTGGTGAAGGCGCGCGCCGGGGCGGCGCCGGGCTCCGGCGTCATCAGGTTGATGATGGACTCGGGCCCCTGCTCCTGGATGGCGTCGAGGATGTGGTCGGCGATCTCGTTGAAGGCCTGCTCCCACGAGATCTCCTGCCACTTCCCCTCCCCGCGCTCACCGACGCGCTTGAGAGGCCGGGTCACGCGGTCCTTCGAGTAATGGATGTGGCTCCAGCAGGCGCCCTTCTGGCAGCCCATGGGGTTCATGTCGGGCACGCCGGGCTCGATCACCGGAAGGGTGCCGCTCTGCTCCTCCCGGACGATCTTGCCGTCGCGGACGTAGACCCGCCAGGGACAGCCGCCGGGGTAGCAGTCCACCGAGTGGCTTCCCCAGGTCACCCGGTCCCACTTCCACTTGTCGCGGTAGGCGTCCTCCCATCTGCCGGCGGTGGTTCGGGCCGTTTCCACCTTACTGCTCACACGCGTTCCTCCATCGCTGCACAGAATCGGGTCGGCGAGTCTCGGAGCGGCGCTCGTGGCGAGCCGGAGGGGGACGTGGCGCCGTGCGGGGCGCACGGTCCAGCGGATGCGGGAACGTCAGACCTAGAGCCTACGGAGACAGATGGACAGGCCGAATGGCCGCAAGGCCCGTAGACACGGTCCAAATGTCCTGAACCGCCCGCGCACAGGCTGACCGCGGCAAGCCAACGTGGCCGTAACAGCGTGGCCCGGTAGAATGCACCGTCATCACGGTTCGACCGCCGACAGCGTTCGGCGGCGCCACCCACGGAGCCACGCCGCCCCGATGAACACGGTCGAGACGGAACCGGCCCGTCGCGCCTCGGCGCTGACGCGCCTCGCGCGGTCCGAGACGTTCTCGTCGCTCACGCTGCCCCAGTTCCGCTTCCTGCTCGCCGGCACGGCGCTGAGTCAGGTCGCCGGGTGGATGGAGGAGGTGTCGCGGGGGTGGCTGGTGCTCCAGCTCACGCATTCGCCCTTCCAGTTGGGTCTGTTCGGGTTCATCCGCGGCTTCAGCCAGCTCGTCGTCTCGCCGGCCGCTGGGGTGCTGGCTGACCGGCTCGATCGGCGGCGACTGGCGGCCGCGACCCAGCTCGTGCCGGGCCTGGTGGCCTTGGGGATCGCGGCGCTGGTGTCGGCGGACCGGATCGCCGTGTGGCACCTGTACATCGCCGCCTCCATCGGCGGCGCCGCCATGGCCGTGAACATGCCCGCCCGCCAGGTGCTCGTATACGACGTCGTGGGCGGCGAGTACCTCACGAACGCCATCGGGCTCAACTCCGTGACCTCGAACCTCGCGCGGGTCGTCTCGCCCTCCGTCGGCGGGCTCATCATCGGCGTCGCGGGCATCGGGGCGTCGTTCTACACGCAGACGGCGTTCTTCGCGCTGGCGACGGGCGCGACGCTGCTCTTGCGGCCGCAGTCGCAGGCCGAACCCGTGCGGACGCCGCTGCTGCGCGGCATCCGGGAGGGCGTGGCCTACGTCCGCCGCGACCCGCTCGTTCTGCGCCTCGTGGGGTTGAACCTCATCCCGAACGTGCTCATCTATCCGTACGTGGCGATGATGCCCGTCTTCGCGGAGGAGGTGCTGGGCGTCGGCTCGGCGGGCTACGGCGTGCTGCTCACGGGCGTGGGGTTCGGGTCGATCCCGGGCGGGCTCATCGTCGCCAGTATGACGGGATCGCGGCGGAAGGGCCTGGCGATGGCGCTGGCGGCGCTGCTGTATATGGCCATGGTGACGGCGTTCGCCCTGTCGCAGTGGTTCCTTCTATCGTTCGCGATTCTAGTGGTGGCGGGTCTCGGATGGTCGATGATGGTGAGCCTGAACCAGACCCTCCTGCAGCTCAACCTCGAGGACGCCTTCCGAGGCCGCGTGCTGGCGCTCTACACGATGGCGGGCGGGCTCACGCCGTTCGGAAGCCTGGCGATGGGGTCGGCGGCCGACGCCTTCGGCGTGCGGGAGGCGGTGGCGACGTTCGCCGTCGCGGGGTTCGTGTCGGCGGCGTGGGTGGGCCTGGGCTCGCGGCGGATTCGGGCGCTGTGAGCGCTCAGGCGGCCTCGCGCAGCGCCTCGCCGCCCGGCGCGCAGGGAAGCCCGCCTCGCTCGAACAGGCGAACCAGGGCCGCGACCACGAGCGGCGAGAACTGTGTGCCCGCGTTCCGACGGATCTCGGCGACGGCGTCGCACGGGTCCATCCGCGCGCGGTAGGGCCGGTCGCTGGTCATGGCGTCGAACGCGTCGGCGATGGACACGATGCAGACGGGCTCGGGGATAGCGTCCCCCGCGAGGCCGTCGGGATAGCCGGCGCCGTCCCACCGCTCGTGGTGCCAGCGCGCCACCTGCGCCGCCAGCTCGAACCCCGGGCGGTCCCGAAGCAGCTCGTATCCCCAGACGGTGTGGCGTGTCATGAGGCTGCGCTCCTCGGCTCCGAAGGACGCGGAGCTGGCGAGCACGGCGTCGGGCATGCGGATCTTGCCGATGTCGTGGAGGACGGCAGCGAGCCCGATGTCGGCAGCCTCGCGGTCGGAATAGCCCAGTTCGCGCGCCAGCGCCTCCGTGAGGCCGCGGATGTTGTGGAGGTGCTGCCCGGTGACGTGGTCGCGCGCCTCGGCGGCCGCGGCGAGCATCATGACGGTCTCCGTCTGGGCCTCGGCGAGGCGGGCTGACGTCCGTTGGAGCTCGTCCACCAGCATCTCCGTGCGCACGAGTCCCGTGATCTGGGTGGCGACAGTCATGAGGAAGCGGGCATCCCGTGCGCCGAAGGCCCGCTCCTGCTTGCTGGCGACCGCGACGACGCCCACGAGGTCGTCGCCCCAGAGCATCGGGGCGCAGAGAGCGGAACGGAGACCCGCGGCCTGTAACACCCGGCGCTGCCCCTCGGTGAGACGCTCGTCGTGCCAGGGGTCCTCGATGATGAGGGGGGCGCGCGTCTCCCGCAGGATGCGGCGAACCGCGTGATCTTCGATGGTCCGCTGTTCCCGCGACCACTCCTCGACGAGATCGTCGCTCGCTCGGGCGAAGGTGTTCTGATTGGCCGGGGCGCGCCTCAGGTCCCAGAGCAAGCGGATGTCGACGGCGTCGTAGCCGGCGCCTAGCGAGAGCCGGTGCGCCACGAGACGGTGACGGGCAGGCTCGCGCCGTTCGCGTGATCGAAGAGCGGCGACCGGTCGAGGGTCTCGAGAACGGCGTCGCGATAACGCTCGGCTTCCTCGCGGCTGGCCCCGGGCAGGATGACGACGAATTCGTCCCCGCCGTAGCGTCCCACGATGACGCCCGGCCTGCGGAGCGCGTCGGCGACCGTCACCAGCGCCCGGTCGCCCAGGGCGTGGCCGTAGGTGTCGTTGGTCGCTTTCATGCCGTCCACGTCCGCGACCGCGACGGCCACGCGTCCGCCCGCGAAGCCCTCCTGCGCGAGCTGGGCCAGGGTGTCGTTGACAGCGCCGTGGTTCAGAGCGCCCGTCAGCGAGTCGCGCAACGCGCGCTCTTCCAGCCGCGCGTTCGCGGCCTCGAGTTGCGCCGCATGGTCCGCGAGGTCGCGATAGGCGCGCTCGAGGCGTTCCGCCATGACGTTGAACTGCCGCGCCACCGCGCCGACCTCGTCGGGCGCGTCGTCCTCGAGACGCAAGCTGAAGTCGCCGGACGCCAGCCTGCGCGCGCCGTCGCGCAGCCGCCGCAGGGGCTCCGTAAGGCGCGCGTAGAGCCACCACCAGCTCGCGCCGGCGATCAAGGCGCCGACGATGGCCATGATCACGACCACCCGCTCGACCATGACGATGTCCCGATGGAAGGAGGCCTCGTAGGCCCGCACCATGGTCTCGATGCTGTCGAGCACGTAGGACGCGGCGGCCTCGGCGCTGGCCAGCGCGACGGCGGTTTGGACGCTACCGGAAGGCGCCTGGCGGACGATGTCGAGCTGGGTTCGTTGCGCCTCCCACGTGGCGCGGGCGCGATCCAGCGCCGGCCGCACGGTAGCCGGCGGTCCATCCGCCCCGGGGGTCTCGCCGGCTAGCTCGGCGAAGGCGGCGTCGAGGGCTCCTATCGTCTCCGCGAGGGACTGCCGTGCGGTCTCGTCTCCGCTCTGGACTTTGTGCGCCCACAGCAGCGCCGTCTGGACGAGCATCCGCTGGCGGCCGGCCATGTTGATGACCTGACCGCTGCGTTCCCGCTCGCGGACACCGTTGAAGATGACGAAGGTGTCGGCGAAGAACAGCGCGCCCAAGACGAGAAGAATCAGGGCCATCCGGGCACGCATAGTGCGCGAAAGCCGGACGGCGTCTCGGACCGCTCGAGCCACCGGGCGTGGCATGGCCGACGCACGTCTCCTGGTTTGTGAGCATCAACCGATGCCTGTGAGCAATATCGGCCAGTTGGCGACGCATCTACAGTTTGTTGGCCACGCGCGGCGTGCGCTCCCGCGCCGTACACGCGAACGCGCCCGGCCGGGTCTCCGGCGGGCGCGTCGATGACGTAAGTGGTGCCCCCAAGGGAATTCGAATCCCTGTCTCCACCTTGAAAGGGTGACGTCCTAGTCCACTAGACGATGGGGGCACGGGACGATGCGTTCCCATCCCGAAGTATAGGAATCGCCCCCGAAGGGCCGCAATGTCCACGGGCCGAGCGCGTTGGAAGGAGTGAAGCCAGCGACGCGCTTCCGTCCGAGCGCCCTCCGCTGGCCTTCCGTTCGCCATGCGTCACCTGACCCTCCGCGCCGCCGCGCTCGCCGCCGGACTCGCCCTGCTCGCGCAGGTCGCGTCGCCTTCGGCGCTGGCGATGCTCCTGGACATGCCAACGCGGCCGCTGCAAACGCGGCGCGCGGAGCCGGAGCCCCCTCCGCCGCCCGAGCCGCCGCCGTTTCCCGCGCCGCCCGGGTACCGGCTCCCCTGGCCCGCCGGCGTCCCGCACAGGGTGACGCAGGGCCCGGACGGTCCCTTCAGCCACGGCGGGATGTACGCGTACGACTTCGACCTGCGCTTCGAGGTCATCGTCGCCGCCCGTGGCGGCCGCGTGGCGATGGTCCGGGAGGACGGCTATCTGGGCGGCTGCGACGCGTCCTACGGCGCCCACGAGAACTACATCGTCATCGACCACGGCGACGGCACCGCGGCGCTCTACCTACACATCGACTACGACGGCGCGCTCGTGCAGGAAGGGCAGCTCGTCCGGCAGGGCGACGCCATCGCGTACTCGGGCGACACCGGCGTGACGTGCGCGGAGCAGGGTCAGGCGCCGGCGCCGCATCTGCACTTCCAGGTGCAGAAGTTCGTCCCCGGGCACCCGCAGACGGAAACGCTGCCGTTCACGTTCGACGACGTGCCGGAGACCGGCGGCCGGCTGGCCGAAGGCCAGACGGTGGTGTCGGGCAACGGCGCGTCGCCCCACAACACCTTCTACGTCTTCATGTCCTGGATCTACACGCCGCGCGCGTACCAGCGGCGCTGAGGCCCCGAGGTCCATCCGTACCTGCGCGCCGGCAGGCGCGACCTGCTATCCTTCGCCCGAAGGAGGCCCCGCATGACCACCGACTGGCGCGCCCTCGAAGCCCGCTACTTCTTCCACACCGGCAAGCGCATGCCCGTTGTGCTCGTGCGAGGACAGGGCACGCGTGTCTGGGACGAGAACGGGAAGGCGTACCTCGACTTCTTCGGCGGGCCCGCGGCCATCAGTTTGGGGCACTGTCATCCCGTCGTGGTGCAGGCGCTCATGGACCAGGCGCAGAAGCTCATCCACGTCTCGAACGCGGTGTACTCCATCCCGCAGATTCAGTTCGCGCATCTGCTCATCCAGCACTCGGCCTTCGACCGCGTGTTCTTCTGCAATAGCGGCGCCGAGGCCAACGAAGGCGCCATCAAGCTCGCCCGGAAATGGGGGAAGGAGAAGAAGAACGGCGCCTATGAGATCATCTCGACCGAGAACGCGTTCCACGGCCGGACGCTGGCGATGGTCACGGCAGGCGGCACCGAGCGGTATCGCGCGCCGTACGCGCCGCTGCCGCCGGGCTTCGTCCACGTGCCCTTCAACGACGTCGAGGCCATCAAGCGCGCGACGAACGAGAACACGCTGGCGGTCTTCCTCGAGCCGATTCAGGGCGAGGGCGGCGTGAACGTCCCCGACGATGACTACCTGAAGCAGGTGCGCGCCTGGTGCGACGAGCGGGGCATCCTGCTCATCCTGGACGAGGTGCAGACGGGCTTCGGCCGGACGGGCAAGCTCTTCGCGTATCAACTCTACGACGCCGAGCCCGACATCATCACGCTCGCCAAGGGCATCGGGTCGGGCGTGCCGCTGGCGGCCTTCATGGCGAAGGAGCATTGCGCCGTCTTCGAGCCGGGAGACCACGGCACCACCTACGGCGGCAACCCGCTCATGACGCGCGTCGGCCACGCCGTCGTGAGCTACATCATCGAGAACAACATCCCCGACCGGGTGGCGGACCTCGGCGAATACGTCGCGCGCCGCCTCCAGTCCATCGAGGACCGGTTCGACTTCGTCACCGACGTCCGGGGCAAGGGGCTCATCTGGGCGATCCAGTTCGACCGGGAGATCGGCGAGGCCGTGACGCTGCGGTGTCTGGAGGAAGGGCTCATCGCCAACAACGTGCGCCCCAACGCCCTGCGGATCACCCCGCCGCTGACGGTGACGGAGGAGGAGCTGGACGAAGGGCTGGACATCATTGAGCGGGTGCTGCCGGAGTTCGCGAGCTGAGGCCATGGAAGAGCGCCGCCTGTTGCGACGCCGGGCGCTGTTCCTGACCTTCGAGCATCTGCTGCGCGTGGGCATCGACCCGCTGGCGCCGGTGGGCGGCGACGCCGAGGTGGACTGCGTCGTCCGGCTGGAGAACGGCGGCTATCGCGAGGCCGTCATCGCGGTGGCGGCGGGTCCCTCGCCGCGATGGTTCCGGGTGTCGCGCCTGCGGCCGCGGCACGGCCTCGTCGTGGTCTGCATGAGCCTGCTGGGGGAGAACGTCGAAACGTGGGTCATCCCGTCCCTGGTCTTCGCCGAGCAGGCGGAGCGGAGCGACGGCGCCTTCGACCTGAATCTGGACTCCGGACCTCGGGCGCAGGCGCTGGAGGAATACCGGGACGCGTGGCACTACCTCACGCAAGGCGCCGTGCGATCGCAGGAGCGCCCGGAGCCGCCGGCGTAGCGCGCGGGCGAGGGATTAGCCCGCCTGCTGGTCCTGGAACTGCCCTCGATACCCCTGCGAAGATGGCCGGCCTAGCCGTTCCAGCACGAGCTGGCAAATAGGGAGGCCTTCATCGAGCTCCACGGTCAGCGGTCCGTGGTTGGTCAGTTCCAGCGCGATCTGTCCGTTGAATCCGGGTTGGATAAGGGGGGCCGTGTTGTGGACAGCAATGCCGAGGCGGGCGTAGGAGCTGCGTCCCTCGACCCGACCGCAGAGATGCGCGGGCACCTGAATCCGCTCGCGAGTGAACCCGATGGCGAGTTGACCTGGGGCGAGCTCGAGCGGCTGGTTCGTTAGATCGACTTTCTCCGTCGCGTACGAAACGAGGTCGCTGGCCCTGGCGTCTCTCAGGCGGACCCGTAGACCTCTCGGGACGTTGCGAAACACCAGCGCCGTGGTTGCCAGCCGCAAATCCACGGACGATGGGCCGATGGTCGCGGCGTCGAGGGGTTCGATGACGAGCAGCCCCGACTGGATTTCCTCCCAGATCTCCAGGTCCGAGAGCGCCACCTAGGCTACCAGCCAGTCCGGGCGGACCTTGATCCGCTGACCGCCGTTCACGGGTGCGGCTGGCAGATCCGCCAGAAGTCCTTCACCGAACGGGTCATCGGCGGAAAGCTCCGCGACGAGGCGAACGCGCACCCTTCCCGGCGAGGGCAGCGTCGGACGCTCCGTGACGACGGCGTCCCGAGGGACCAGCGCGGTCAGCGTATCCCCGTTCACGGCGATTTCAACGGCAGCGTCATTCGGGGGGACATCCGCCTCGACCTGGCAGCGCAGCCACGCGACTTTCGGCGGTTCCAACCACTTCGGTAGGGAAATCGGCGCCATGTTAGCTCCTTCGCGGACTTCGTTCCGGACGATACCTTCCCGTCGGCCCGCCAGTCAATCCCCTCTGGTACCATACCGCCATGACCGGAACACGGGGTCACGCACCGCATCGACGCCCTCGTCCTCGCGCTGCTCGAACAGCATCCCGAAGGGTTGCGCTGGTCGGAGCTGCTCGCGAAGGTGCGCGAGTCCGACCCCACCTTGCACCCGAAGACCGTGAACGGCCGCGTGTGGAAGCTCGTCGAAAACCATCCGGACAAGGTCTACAAGCCGTCGAAAGGGCTGTTTCGCCTGCTGAAGTATCGTTCCCGCGAATGAACCGCTGCTGCTGCCTGGCCCGCGTGAGGCGTCCCGCTGCTACAATGCGGTGAATTCCCTCACAACCGGTCCGCCCGGGGCGGACACGAAGGAGCGACATGCCTGAGAAGATCGTCCTCGCCTATTCGGGCGGGCTGGACACGTCCGTCGCCATTCGCTGGCTCAAGGAGGAGCGCGGCTACGACGTCATCGCCCTCACGGCCGACGTCGGCAACGAGAAGGACCTGCGCGCCATCGAGGAGCGCGCCCTCGCTACAGGGGCCAGCCGCGCGTTCGTCGTCGACGCCAAGGCCGACTTCATCCGCTACTTCGCCTTTCCCGCGCTCGCCGCGGGGGCGGTGTACGAAGGGGCCTACCCGCTGGCGACGGCCCTCGCGCGGCCCCTCATCGCGAAGCTCATGGTCGACGTCGCCCGCGAGGTGGGCGCCACGGCGGTCGCCCACGGCTGCACAGGCAAGGGCAACGACCAGGTGCGCTTCGACGTGAGCGTCCAGGCCCTCGCGCCGGACCTCAAGATCGTTGCGCCTTTGCGCGAGTGGAACATGCGCACCCGGGAGGAGGAGATCGAGTACGCCCAGCGTCACGGCATCCCCGTTCCCGTCACGAAGGCCAGCCCCTACAGCGTCGACGAGAACCTCTGGGGCCGGAGCATCGAGGCGGGGCCGCTCGAGGACCCGTGGACCGAGCCGCCCGAAGAGATCTACGCCTGGACGAAGCCGCTTGACGCCACGCCCGCGCAGCCGCGGTACCTCGAGATCGGCTTCGAGCACGGCATCCCTGTGAGCCTCGACGGCGAAGAGATGGACGGCGTCACGCTCGTGCAGACGCTGAACCGCCTCGCCGGCGAGTACGGCGTCGGGCGCATCGACCACCTCGAGGACCGGCTGGTCGGCATCAAAAGCCGCGAAATCTACGAGGCGCCGGCGGCGGTGACGCTCCTCCGCGCGCACGAGGCGCTCGAGCACATGACGCTGACGAAGGCGCAGATCCGGATGAAGGCCATCGTCGCCCAGGAGTACGCCGACCTCATCTACAACGGCCTCTGGTTCGGCGCGCATCACCAGGACCTGGCGGCGTACGTCCAGAGCACGCAGCGGCACGTCACCGGCACGGTGCGGGTCCGCCTCCATCGCGGCCACGCCACGCCCGTCGGAGTGAAGTCGCCGAAGGGGCTGTACGACTACGCCCTCGCGACGTACGACCAGGCGGACCAGTACGACCACACTGCGGCCGAGGGGTTCATCCGGATCTGGGGGCTGCCGCTCAGGGTGCAGGCGCGGAAGCAGTTGCTCGCGGAGCCGAGCGATCCGCTGCGCATCGCGGGCCCCGGGGAATGACGGAGCCGCCTTCGCCCGTGAGGGGCGTGGCAGCGCCCGAGTGCGTCGGCGCGCGGCCGCGCGCTCAGAAGTACGGGCGGAGCATGTGGTAGGCCCACCAGAGGACGCCCACCAGCAGCAGCGTATACAGGAACTCGCCGATGTTCATCGCGACCCGTTTCGTGCGGGGATGCGCCGCAGCGGCGCCGTAGTATAGCCCCTCGCCGATGAAAACGTAACGGTTCGGTGAACGTTTCTCGGGGTTCCCCGTCCACGGGCGCCCGCGTATCATCCTTCCTACACGGCTGGAAGGGGGTTGCGCGATGACGGCTGTCGAGCCTCGGGCCGGGACCCTCGCGCCGCCGGAACGCCCCGGCGGACAGGGCCTCGACCCCAATCAGTACGAATCGGGCGAGCGGGCCATTGCCCTGCTCCTCACCCACGACGTGGTGGGACCGCAGACCGACTTCGTGGCGACGTACCGCGACGGCGCGTACGAGGTGTGGGCCCGCCGCGGGATGATTCGCTTTCAGCGCCTCTACGCCGCGGGGGGAGGCTACGAGTACCGCGTCATCGAGCAGATCGGCGAGAACCCCATCGAGCGTCAGGACTGGCGGGCCATCTCGACGGTCGCGGAGGAGCTGGCCGCCGCCGCGGCGTCGGGCCATCCAACGGACGACCCCGACCGCGCGTACATCGAGCCCGAACAGACGACGTACCCCTTCGCCTACGAGCGCATCGCGCAGCTCTTCGACAGCCCCAACGCGCCCGACCTCGTGGTGAACCCGAAGTCGTACGCCTTCGGGCGGCAGATCGGGCAGCACGGCGCGCTCGACGTCGTACAGTCTCGCTCGCCGCTGGTGTTCTTCGGGCCCGGCGTGCGCCCCGGTGTCGTCGACGCGCCCGCGCGCCAGGTCGATGTCGCCCCCACCATCTGCCGGCTCATGGGCTTCCCGCTCATCGACGGGCGCGACCTCACCGGACGCACGTCGTCCGAGCGCGGCGTCCCGCCCGACGTGTACCTGCGCCGCCAGGACGGACGCCCGCTCGACGAGGTCATCGACGAGGGGGCGCCGGCGCGCCCGGAGCGCGTCTACCTGTTCCTCATCGACGGCGTGAGCAACAGCGAACTGCTCCGCCGGCTCGAGTCGAACGCAGACGAGATCCCCAACCTGGCTCGGCTCGTACGGGGCGGTTGCTTCTTCCGGTACGGGTCCATCACGAACTTCCCCAGCATCACGTGGCCGAGTCACAACACCATCGGAAGCGGCGCCTGGTGCGGCCATCACGACATCGTGAACCCGACGTACTACCTGCGCGAGCGCCGCGAAACGGTGACGCCGCAGGGCCAGCAGTTCGACACCGCGAAGTTCCTCGGGCCCGGCGTCGAGACGCTGTTCGAGGCGTTTCATCGGGTCTACGGCCCGTGGGACGGCGCCCATGGCGGCGCCTTCACCGCCTCCATCCACGAGCCGTGCACCCGCGGCGCCGACCACGCGACGTTGGAGCGCCGCCTCGTCGGAGACCGCGAGCGGCTCAAGGCCCTGAACGAGGAGTTCGACTGGGTCCTGCCCCGCTGGCGCGCCGACGGCCACGAAGCCGCTGTGCGCGAGTCCATCGTGGACAACCGGGGCCTCGCCCAGGTGAAGCAGCTCTACACCGACCCCGGCCATCCGCCACCCGCGTTCATGTTCCACGAGATCGTGCTGTGCGACGGCGTCGGCCACGACTACGGGCCACACTCCGATGGGCTGTGGGACGCCCTGCGCGACACCGACCGGCGTATCGGCGCCGTCCTCGACCTGCTGACGGAGGTCGGCCTGTTCGACTCGACGCTCTTCGTTGTGACCACGGACCATGGGATGGCCGCGACCGACGTGTCGCTCAAGGCCGACCAGACCGCGCTGCTGGCGCAGGAGGGCATGGCGGTGGTGACGACGCCGCCCTTGGTCTATCTGCTGGACATGGCGGTCGACATCATGGTCGCCGCCGACGGCCGGACGGCGACCATCACCGTCGTCGAGAACGACCCCGACGAGCGTGGCGAGTGCCCGCCCGTCGAGGGGGCCGAGGTGACGGTAGTGGGCCCGGGGGGCCGCGCGCTGGCGCACGCCCGCACCGACGCCGCGGGGGTGTGCGGCGTCGCGCTTCCCGTGTCCCTCGAGCCGGGGCAGATGGCGCTATCGGTGCGGCACCCGCGCTTCAACCCCCGCCGCCTGCGTCTCGACGGTACGCCTGTGCTGGAGGACCTGCGCGCGCGGCTGTACGGTGTGTAGCGACGTTTTGTGCAATGGTATATACTGGAGTGGTCGATGTATTACCAGAGGCGGCGCCGTGTCTACCGTAACGCTGTCTGAAAAGGGTTGGGTCGTCATTCCCCAGGAGATCCGCGAGAAGTACGGGCTGCGAAAAGGCGACAAGGTGCATGTCGTCGACCTGGGTGGACACATCTTTCTGGTTCCCGCGGCGAAAGACCCCATCGCAGCGGCGCGCGGCATGTTCAAGGGCGGACCTCCGATGACGAGGGGGCTGCTGGAAGACCGGCGCGAAGAGCTGGAGCAGGAGGAGCGCGGCTTACCTGCTCCGGGGCCCGAGCGGTGACCGCCAGACGACCCACGTACGTTCTCGACGCGTTCGCCGTGCTGGCTCTCTTCAGGGATGAACCTGGGGCCGACGCTGTGGAGGACCTCATCCGCCGGGCCCGACAGGGCGATGCGCTTCTCGCGATGAGCGTCGTCAACCTCGGCGAGGTCGTGTACCGCACCATTCGAAAACGCGGCGTCGAGGCCGCCGCTGACGCCCTCGCACGGATCGGAGAGCTGCCAGTCGAAGCTGTAGAGGTCGACCGAGCGCTGGCGACGGACGCCGCCTACCTCAAGGGTCGACATCGCATCAGCTATGCCGACTGCGTGGCCGCGGCGCTCGCCAGGCGTCTGGGTGGAACGCTCGTCACAGGCGACCCGGACTTTCGGGTGTTCGAAACCCTGCTCACGATCGAGTGGCTCCCGACAGGGTAGCAGGCGAGGTCCAGGCGCGTCGGTGGCGCCTGTGCACGCCCACGTGGGTCTTCGGGCGATGGGCGTTGCGCCGCATCGAGGGAGGAGATGCTTCGGCATTGCTGCGCTCGGCCTCAGCATAGTGGCGGACCGCCGCACGGCTGGCGGGCCATGTGGCGAAGGCCACCCTGAAGGGTGGCCTTCGAGGGATGCGAATGCGCTCGTCCGCGGCGGGCCGTACCCCGGGCCCCGCTCCTGCGTCGCCAGCGGACCAGGGCCGCGAGGCGGCTTCCCCAAAGTCGCGGCGCGGGCGCCCCGCCGGGGAACCGGAATGTCATGCAGAGGAGGCCGCAGGCCGACGAAGCATCTCCTGTCCTCCACCCGGACGTGTCACTTCAGCCGGCGCCCGCTGGATCGATTGCTCGCCTTCGTCCCGGCCGTCCGCGGCGCGGCCAAAGAACGCATCGACTAGTCGGGCTTGCCCGCCTTGGCGCTGGCCAGCCGACTGCGCCACCACAGTAGCATGCATCGGTGGCCGGGCTTCTCGCCGGTCGTAGTGCCTCAAAAGTGATGGTTACCCAAGGGGAGGCGATGCCTCAGAACCCCG
>JBBING010000021.1:0-31888 GCA_037444005.1 Chloroflexota bacterium | reverse complement strand
TCCCGGTAACGAGAAGTTCGGTGTGCCCCTAGCGCAGGGGATAGCTGGCTCCCCGGCCAGGACTCGAACCTGGAACCTAGCGGTTAACAGCCGCCCGCTCTACCGATTGAGCTACCGGGGAACGAGACAACACGCGTCCCCGGAGCGCTCCGGGGACCTGCCGAATTCTAACAAGCGTCCGCCTTCTCTCACAATCGCCGTGTGCGCCTTCGAGCGGGCATCCTCGGCGCTCGGGGCGCTCTCGGAACAGAGGAGGGCCCGGTCGAATCGGGGGCATGACCGGGCCCTCTGCGGCCGCTTCCGGAACGGCGGGATCAGGCCGATGGCTCGCGCGACCCTTCGAAGGGGTTCATCTCGTCCTCACCGGGGTCCTTCGGTCGACAGCACATCCTCACCGGATCGCGCTCGCGTGCACCGACCGGAAGCGCAACGTCGGGACGCTCTGCCGTTACCGGGCAATAGCGTCCTCGTCCCTTACTATCTGCCCTGTAATGGACGAGTGACCATAGCATAAACCCTGAGTCAAGCCCGCAACTACCAGGATTTCGGGGAACGCTACTCGCTGGAGGGCGTCTTGACGCCTGAGACGGGCTCTTCGCGCTCGGAGGCTACCCGCAGCCGCTCGCCGTCCCACTCGAACACCCGCGTCCGCACCCGGCTCGGGCAGCACTCGGGGTCGTCGGGTCCGTAGATGGGTGCGCGGTCGATGAGCCGGCCTTGGGCGTCAAGCTCGACCTGAATCCGGCCCGCCTCGGGCACCACCGACAGAAGCAGCTCGAGTTCGCCGTCCCGCATGGTGTAGACGAAGTACGCGATGTCGCCGGCGGTGCCTCCGGAGCTCACCGGCACCACCGCTTCCTCCTCGCCGTCGCCCGTCAGATCGGCGAAGATGATGGCGTCCTCCGCCACTTCGCCGCCTGCGCTGGTGAGAAACGACGCTACGTCGGGAGCGGTCGCGAAGTCGATATCGAAGATCGGAGGCTGGGTGACCGCTGTGACCGTGACCCCGGGGGACGACGGGGGCGTCGGCGTCGTCTGGTCGGCGGCCTCGTCGCCGCACGCCGCGACCAGAAGGGCGGCGAACGCAACCACGGCGGGGAAATGGCGTCGCACGCAAGGATTATACGAGACCGGAGCCTGCCCGCCACGGTTGACGGCGGCGGAGCCAGCGGGTGTACTGGGGCGGCGACGGAGGAACGTGTGAGCTCTCGACCAGCGCACGCCGGTGGTGCGCGTCCCATGAGCGACCGCGAGCTCGGAGCCGTGCTCGGCGCCGTCGGGGCGGTCCTGCTGGCGAGCGGACTCTGGACCCGGTGGCGGTACCGCGATCGGCCACCTCCGTGGCGGCTGCGGCTCCTCAACCATGGGGCGCCGCTCGTGGCGGCGATGGCCGTGATGTGGTGGACCCGCCGCGCGCCCCAGGACTACGGGTTCACCTTGCGCAACTGGCGAGCGTCTGTGGCTGCCGCGCCGCTTCGCCTCGCGCCCGGCGCGCTCCTCCTCGCGCTCTCGTGGAGGGCGCGGCCCGTGCGCGCCCCCGCCGTCGACCGCATGGCCCGGATGCTCGCCGAGATGCCGCTTCCGGAGATGCTGCCGTATCACGGATTGGTCGCCCTCGGCGAAGAGGCGCTCTTCCGTGGATGCCTGCAGTCCGAGCTGGCCGACCGCGGTCTGCCCCCAGTCCAGATCGGTCCGCTCCGCATCGACGGCGCGGTGGCGCGAGCGGCCGCCATCTTCGGCCTGTTCCATCTGGTGAACCTCACCCTTCGGCCCGCGCTGGCCACGCTCGGCCAGACCGCGTTCGCGACCCTCTTCGGGCTCAGCGTCGGCTCCCTGGCGCGCCGCCACGGCACGCTGACGGGGCCCGTGCTCATCCACATGGCGACGAACGTCCTCTCGATGCTGGCGCTCCGGCGCCAGCTCCACCTGGCGCAGCGCGAGGACTTCGAAGCGTGAGCCCTCGTATCGTCGTCGTGCGGGCCGCGGTACCATGGGGCGCGCGTCCGAACGAGTGGGCGCGCCTGTAGTGCCCGGAGCCGCGATGACGTCACGACACCTCGGCCGCGTTCGCGCCGTCGACGCCGAGAGCTTCGGCGAACCGGGCCACCGCACGTTTCGCCTGGTCGTGCTGGGCGAGGAGGGCGAGCGTGCCGTCGCCTGGATGGAGAAAGAGCAGTTCCAGGCCCTGTCCATCGCCCTCAAGCAGATGCTCCAGCAACTCGACCGTCCCGACACCGACGCGGCGCCGCTACCCGAGGGCTTCACCGTCGGCGACAGGCCCGACATCGAGTTCAGGGCCGGACGCCTCGGGATGGGCTATGCGGAGGAAGACAACACCATCGTTCTGTTCATTTACGACATCGAGGAGCCCGACGACGAGGACGCCGCGCTCATCTTCCACATGACGCCCGACCAGGGGGCGTCGCTCACGCACCGGCTCGACGACATCATCGCGGCGGGACGTCCTGTGTGCTTCCTGTGCGGCGTCTCCATCGATCCGGGAGGTCACGTCTGCGTGCGGGCCAACGGTCATCGTCGGCAAGAGATCCCGCCCCCGGACGAGGCTTGAGGGTGCAGGCGCGTCCACCGAAGATTTACCGGGCGCGCCCGTATCTTCCCGCGGCCGAACACCGTTAGACCCGATGATTGCTGCGAGAAGGGATCCGCACGAGGAGGTGCCAGATGAAGCTGTTCCCGTCTCTGGCGTTGGGTCAGAAGGCCATCGTCGGCATCGTGGTCGGAATCATCGGAGCAGGGGCCGCGGTAGGCACCTTCGCTTCACAGGACATCCTGTTCCAGACCGGCGACGACGAGTTCGCCGCCCTCGAGGCGACCGAGACGCCCGAAGCCACCGAGACCGCCGAGGCGACGGAAACGCCGGAAGCGACCGAGACCCCGGAAGCGACGGCGACACCAGAGGCCACGGCGACGCCCGAAGCGACGCCAACGGCGAGTTCCGATGACGACGACGCCGACGAGGGCGAGGATGACGATAGCGGCCGCCGCGAGATTATGGGCATCCCGGACGAGGACAACCCCGCCTGCGAGAACCACGACGGGTGCGAGGTGGTGCGGACGCCGGGCTGCGTGGACGTCCGGGTGCCGTCGGTCGCAGCGGACCACGAGCGTGGCAAGGAAGGCCACGGCAAGGACTGCGACGACGCTGACGACGACAGCGAGGACGCTGACGCCGGGGACGACAACCCGGGCCATCACGACCAGAACGGTCACCAAGACGACGACGAGGATAGCGGCGAGGACAAAACCGACTGATCGCCTACTGAAATCGCGTATCCCCCCAGGACCTTGGCGCGGAAGAAGGCCGGACCGAACCGGCCTTCTTCCTTTGTCCCCGCGCGCCGTGATTTCGCCGGTCGCGTGATACGATGGCGAGAGCGTACGCCGAGCATGACGAACGACTCGCCCCTATGAGGAGACGCATCGCATGACCACGACCGTCACTGTCCAGTTCCTCCCGGACTACACCTACGCCCAGCTTCTCACCGCCGGACATCACGCATGCGTCGCGGACGAACCGGAGGACCAGGGAGGCGACGACCTCGGTCCGGGACCGTACGACTTGCTCCTGTGGGCGCTGGGCGCTTGCACGGCCATGACGCTGCTCATGTACGCGCGTCGCAAGGGATGGCCCCTGGAGGACGTGGCCGTCGAGCTCTCCCACGACCGGCGGCACGTCGACGACTGCGAGGACTGCGAGAAGGACGCGGCGGGCCGGATCGAGGTCATCGAGCGCCGCATCGCCTTGCGCGGTGAGTTGGACGACGACCAGCGGGCGAAGCTTCTGGAGATCGCGGGCCGCTGCCCGGTGAGCCGCACCATCACCCGCAAGCCGAAGATCGTGGATTCGCTGATCGCGGGGCCCTAGCGCCGCGACGATACCTCTCGACGGCACGCCGCGGGCCGAGCGAGCCCCGCGTGCTAAGATCGGGAGTGCAGGGAACGGCTCCCCTCGTTCTCCGGCGCCGCGCCGGAACGTCCCCGCCACGGCGGGCTAGAGGATCAGGCCCATGACCCGCTCCATGGTCCTGCGCCCGGGTCGAATGGCGTATGCGGCTGCGTGGGAGCTCCAGCGCCGGTTAGCCGAAGACGTCCGCAACGGCGGACCCGAACGCCTGATCCTTCTGGAACACCCGCCGACCTACACCCTCGGGGCGCGGGCGCGGGATGAGCACCTGCTCGCGCCCGAAGCCGCCCTGCGGGCCCTGGGCGCTGAGGTCTTTCGCGTCGACCGCGGCGGCGACGTGACATTCCACGGCCCGGGCCAGCTCGTCGGCTATCCCATCCTGAACCTGCGAGAGCGCGGCCTCGGTCCTGCCGCCTACGTGCGGCGGCTCGAAGAGACGCTGATCGCCGCGCTCGCAGCCTACGGCGTCGCGGCCGGACGCCGCGAAGGATACCCGGGCGCGTGGGTCGACGGCGCCAAGATCGCGGCCATCGGCGTTCGCATCTCGAAGGGCGTCAGCCTGCACGGCTTCGCTCTCAACGTCACCACCGACCTCTCGTATTTCGACCGCATCGTCCCGTGCGGGCTCCCGGGCGTCACGGTCACCTCGCTCGAACGACTGCTGGGGCGCTCGGTAGACCTGGACGACGTGGCCGACCGCGTCGAGGAGGCGTTCCGGCGTCACTTCGGCTGGGAACGTCCGACAGGGCTCGCGCGGGCGGCGGCCAGCGCCGGAAGGAGCTCGACATGACGGCGATCCGCCCGGCGCAGCGGCTCCCCGGCTGGCTCAAGGTCCGATTCCCGGCGGGAGAGCGTTTTCACGCGCTGAAGACCTTGATGCGTGAACACGGCCTCCACACCGTCTGCGAAGAGGCGCGGTGCCCGAACATCGGCGAATGCTGGAACGCCGGCACCGCTACGTTCATGATCCTCGGTGACGTCTGCACGCGGGCGTGCGGCTTCTGCGCCGTCACGTCCGGCCGGCCGGGGCCCATCGACGAGCTCGAACCCCTGCGGCTGGCCCGCGCCGTGGAGCTGCTCGGGCTCGACTACTGCGTCATCACGTCGGTCAACCGCGACGACCAGCCGGACGGCGGGGCGGAGGTCTTCGCCCGCTGCATCCGCGCCATCCGGTACCGCTGTCCGCAGACGCGCGTCGAAGTGCTCATCCCGGACTTCATGGGAAACTGGGACGCGCTCCGGACCGTGGTCGAAGCGCAGCCGTTCGTGCTCAACCACAACGTCGAGACGGTGCCCCGGCTGTATCCCACGGTCCGGTTCAAGGCGCGATACGAGCGCTCATTGGAGCTCCTCGCCCGGGCGAAGCGCCTCGCGCCCGGCATGCTCACGAAGTCCGGGCTCATGGTTGGGCTCGGCGAGACGGTCGAGGAGGTCTTCGCAGTCATGCGGGACCTGCGCGACGCCGGAGTCGACATCGTCACCATCGGGCAGTATCTGCGGCCGACCGTGAAGCATCTTCCGGTGCAGCGCTATTACGCGCCGGAGGAGTACGAGGCGTTCCGGGAAGAGGGCCGCCGGCTGGGCATCGGGCACGTCGAGGCGGGGCCGCTGGTGCGCAGCAGCTACCACGCGGAGCGGCAGGCGCTGCCGCTCCGCTGAGGGGAACGAGGAAGCCCATGTCCGATTTCGACGTCGTCATCATCGGTGGGGGCCCGGGCGGCTACGTCGCTGCGCTTCGGGCGGCCCAGCTCGGCATGCGAACCGCCCTCGTCGAACGGGACCGCGTCGGGGGGCTCTGCCTGAACTGGGGCTGCATTCCCAGCAAGGCCCTCCTCTGGAACGCGGAGATCGTCAACCTCGTGCGGCAGGGCGACACCTGGGGCATCGCCTACGACAACCTGCGCCTCGACCCCGCCAAAGCCGTCGACCGCAGCCGGAAGGTCGTCGACCGCATGGTGAGCGGCGTCGAGTTCCTCTTGCAGAAGCGCGGCGTCACCTTGATTCAGGGCTCCGGCAAGCTTACGGGCGCAGGCATCATCGCCGTCGACGGCCAGGAGGTGCGCGGCGACACCGTCATCATCGCGACGGGAGCGCGGCCGCGGTCGCTCCCCGGCGTCGAGGTGGACGGCGAGGTCGTCCTGACCAGCCGGGAGGCGTTGGAGCTTCGCGAGACGCCGCAGCGCGTGGTCATCGTCGGAGGCGGGCCCATCGGGTGCGAGTTCGCGTACTACTGGCGCGCCTACGGCGCCGAAGTGACCATCCTGGAGATGCTCGACCATCTCCTGCCGCTGGAGGACGCGGACGTGAGCGCGCAGGTGGAGCGCGCCTTCAAGAAGCAGGGCATCGCGTTCCGCACGGGCGCGCGGGTCGCCGCAGTCGAACGAGGCAAAGGCGGCGCCACCGTCCGCTTCTCGGCGGGGGGCAAAGACGAGGCGGTCGAGGCCGATAAGGTCCTGATGGGCGTCGGATTTCAGCCAAACACCGAAGACCTCGGCCTCGACGCCGTGGGCGTCGAGACCGACCGCGGCTGGGTGAAGGTCGACGACGAGCTGCGGACCACGGCCCCCGGCGTGTACGCCATCGGCGACGTGACCGGCCGGCTCATGCTCGCGCACGTGGCGTCGGCCATGGGCGTGTACGTGGTCGAACGGCTGGCGGGATTGCAGCCGCCGCCGCTCGAGTACGAGAAGATGCCCCGGGCGACGTACTGCCAGCCGCAAGTAGGCAGTGTCGGCCTCACAGAGGCGCAAGCCCGGGAGCGCGGCCACGACGTCAGGGTCGGACGGTTCCCGTTCCGGGCCAACGGGAAGGCCGTGGCCACCGAGCACACCGACGGCATGATCAAGGTCGTGGCCGACGCCGCGACGGGCGAGATCCTCGGCGTCCACCTCGTGGGCCCCGACGCCACGGAGTTGCTCGCGGAAGCGACGCTGGGCCTCACCCTCGAGAGCACGCCTCGGGAGCTCGGCTGGGTCGTCCACGCGCACCCGACGCTCTCGGAGGCTGTCAAGGAAGCGGCGCTGGCCGTGGATGGGGAGGCCATCCACTTCATCGACTGAGGGCGAGGAAGGGAGGTGCCGCTATGGCGAAATCGCTGACGACCGCGGCCGCCGGCCGCGAACTGGACGCGGCGACGGCCCGCCAGTTCCTGCGGCAGATGTTGCTCATCCGCCGCTTCGAGGAGAAGGCCGCGGAGAGCTACGCCCGCCAGAAAATCCGCGGCTTCCTGCATCTGTACATCGGGCAGGAAGCCGTGGCCGTGGGTGCGCTCGCCGTCGCCAGCCCCGACGACTACGTCGTGTCGCACTATCGCGAGCACGGCCACGCGCTCGCGCGGGGCTGCGACCCGCGGGCGCTGATGGCCGAGCTCTACGCCAAGGAAACGGGCGTGAGCCGCGGCCGCGGCGGCTCGATGCACCTGTTCGATGTCTCCCGCCACTTCATGGGGGGCTACGCCATCGTGGGCGGACACCTCCCGCTCGCCTGCGGGCTCGCCTTCGCGTCGAAGTACCTGAGGAACGGCCGGATCGTGTTCACGTTCTTCGGCGACGGTTCGGTCAACGGAGGGGAGTTCCACGAGTCGCTCAACCTCGCGTCGGTCTGGAAGCTCCCCGTGCTGTTCATCTGCGAGAACAACCTCTACGCCATGGGCACCGACAGCCGGAAGGTCTCGGCCGAGCCGGAAATCTGGAAGCGCGCCCTCGCCTACAACATGCCGGCCGAGCGCGTCGACGGCATGGACCTCCTCGCGGTGCTGGACGCCACGCGCCGCGCGGCCGAGCACGTCCGCTCCGGGCAGGGACCCGCGTTCGTCGAAGCGATGACGTATCGCTATCGGGGCCACTCCATGGCCGACCCGGAGTTCTACCGATCGAAGCAGGAGGTGGAGGAGTACAAGAAAAGCGACCCCGTCCGCCGGTTCCACGACGCGGCGCTCGCCGCGGGTCTGCTGGACGAAGGGACCTTCTCGCAGATCGCGGCGGAGGTGGAGGAGGTCGTGCAGGACGCCGCGCAATTCGCCGACGAAAGCCCGGAGCCTCGCGTCGAGGACCTCTACCGGTACGTGTACAAGGAGGCCGGCGATGCCTGAGATCACGTTTCGCGAGGCCTTACGCCAGGCGCTGCGCCACATGCTCCTCACGGACGACCGGGTCGTCCTGATGGGCGAAGACATCGGCGCCTACGGCGGCTCCTACGCCGTCACCCGCGGGCTGCTCGAGGAGTTCGGGGAGGAGCGCGTGCGCGACACGCCTATCGCGGAGTCCGTGGTGGTGGGCTGCGGCATCGGCGCGGCCATGGGCGGACTGCGGCCGATGGTCGAGCTCATGACCATCAACTTCAGCTTTCTCGCCATCGACCAGATCGTGAACAACGCCGCGAAGCTGTATTACATGTCCGGCGGCCAGATCAACGTGCCCGTCGTCATCCGGATGGCCAGCGGAGCCGGCGCCCAGCTCGCGGCGCAACATTCCCACAGCCTCGAAGGCTGGTACGCCCACGTCCCCGGGCTCAAGGTCGTGGTCCCGTCGACGCCGTACGACGCCAAAGGCCTGCTCTTGCAGGCCTTCCGGGACGAGAACCCGGTGATCTTCATCGAGCACACCGCCCTCTACGGCTCGAAGGGCGAGGTTCCCGAAGAGCCCTACACCATCCCGTTCGGGCAGGCGGAGGTCTTCCGCCCCGGGTCGGACGTCACCATCGTCGGCTACTCGGGAAGCGTCCACCAGGCGTATCGCGCGGCGGAGATGCTCGCTCGCGACCACGAGATCGAGGCCGAGGTGCTCAACCTGCGGACGCTGCGCCCCCTCGACGTCGACGCCATCGTGGCGTCGGTGCGCAAAACCCACCGCGCCGTTGTCGTCGAGGACGACTGGAAGTTCGGCGGCTTCGCCGGCGAGATCGCGAGCATCATCATGGAGCAGTGCTTCGACGACCTCGACGCGCCGGTCGCCCGGGTGTGCGGCGCCGACGTGCCGATGCCGTACAACCGGACGATGGAATACGCGGCGCTCCCCAACGAACCGCAGATCGTCGACGCGGTCCTCGCGATGCTGTAAGGAGGCGGCCCATGGCGTTCGAAGTCGTGATGCCCCAGATGGGCGCGGAGATGAAGGAGGGAACCATCCTCCGCTGGCTCAAGAAGGAGGGCAACCCCGTCGAGCGCGGTGAGATCATCGCCGAGATCGAGACCGACAAGGCGAACGTCGAGATCGAGGCGTTCGAAGGCGGCGTCTTCCGCAAGGCCCTGGTGAACGAAGGAGACACCGTGCCCGTCGGCACGGTCATCGCCATCATCGGCGCGCCCGACGAGGACATCTCGGCGTACGTGGGGGCGGCGCCCCAGCAGAAGGCGCCGACCGCGGCGACAGCGGCCGCGCCCGAAGCCGAGCGGGCGGAGTCGCCAACGGCGGTGGCGGAGGCGCCGGCTCCGACGCCGGCGGCTCCGACGGCCGGCGACGGACGGGTGCGCGCCTCCCCCCTGGCTCGCAAGCTCGCACAGGAGCTCGGCGTCGACCTGACCCAGATCCGCGGCACCGGCCCCGACGGGCGCATCGTCCGCCGCGACGTCGAGGCGTTCGCCGCGCAGCGCGCAGCGGCCGAGGCGCCGCGACCTGCTCCCGAGGCGGCTCCCGTCGCCGCACCCGCCGCGCCCGCAGCGCCAGCCGGCGTGGAGGTCGTCGCCATGAGCCGTATGCGGCAGGCCATCGCCCGGAACATGGCGGCGAGCAAGCGAGAGGCGCCGCACTACTACCTGACGCTCGACGTGGACATGACCGAGGCCCAGCGGATGCGAAACGAGATCAACGCGTTCGCGGACGAGGCCAGCCGTGTGACGGTGAACGACCTCATCGTGAAGGCCGTGGCGCGCGCCCTCGAGGCGCATCCCATCTTCAACTCGTGGTTCGTGGACGGCGAGATTCGCCGTCACGAGGCCATCAATGTGTGCATCGCGATCGCCCTGGAGGACGGGCTCATCGCGCCGGCGCTCCTGGACGTTGCGAGAAAGTCCCTCGGCCAGATCGCGCGCGAATCCCGCAGCCTGGCGGAGCGCGCGCGCCAGGGCGGCCTGCGTTCCGAGGAGCTCACGTCGGGCACCTTTACGATCACGAACCTGGGCGCCTACGGGGTGGAGACGCTCATCGGCATCATCCAGCCGCCGCAGACGGCCATCCTCGGCGTAGGCGCCATCACGCCGAAGCCAGTGGCTCGGGACGGCCAGGTGGTCATCCGGGAGATGATGAAGCTGGCCCTCTCGGCCGACCACCGGGTGACCGACGGCGCCCAGGGTGCGCGGTTCCTCACGGACATTGCGCGGTTCTTGGAGCACCCGCTCAGCCTCGTCGCCTGAGCCGCGCGTTCGAGTCCGACAGGCGCTTCCCTGTACGGCCGCGTTGCCGTACAGTATCGCCCACATGCGGAGCACCGTCGTACGCGTCTGGCTCGCCTCGTTCGCTGCGCTGTTCGCGGCCACGGTCGCGCTCGGCCCGCGCGAGGCGCTCGCGCACACCGGGTACGACCACTCGACGCCCGGGAAGAGCGAGTCGGTCGACGAGCCGCCGGAACGGGTGGACCTCTGGTTCACGGCGGCGTTGATGGCGGGCGAGCATCAGCGCCTGTGGGTCGAGAACGAGGACGGCGAGAAGGTCGCCTCGTACGAAGGAGAGGTCGCGCCAGAAGAGCCCACGAAACTCAGCGTGGACCTGCCCGACGATCTGCCCGACGGCCGGTACACGGTCAAATGGTACGTCCGGGCCGCCGACGGAATGTTCGCGGAGGGCGCGTTCCGGTTCTACGTCGGGGTTCAGCCGACGCCCGCCCAGCTCGAAGAAGACGCGCAGCTCGTCGAGCGGATCGCCATCATGGACGACGACGGCGGGCCGAACGTCGCCGCGATCGTCGCGGTGGTCGTCGCCCTCGCGGTGCTGGTGGTGGGCGGCGCCGTCATCGTCGTGAACCGCCGCCGCGCGGCGGCGTGAACGTTTACAACCTTATGCCGAGTCGATAGACTTGCTTCACCCCGCGACGAGCGGGGTGACCCGCTGAACAGGAGACAACCACACGCTGATGGCGAACGAAACGCACCAGCGGCTGGCGATTCCGGTACAGCCGGTCCCGAAGCAAGACCCCATCGAACGCCGCAAGAACTGGGACGAGGTCTACCTCGGCTACGACCCGGAGACGGCGCGGATCGAAGCGATGCGGTGCCTGCACTGCCCGACCGCGCCCTGCCAGGAGGCGTGCCCCGTCCACAACGACATCCCAGCGGCCCTCCTCTTGCTCGAAAAGGGCGACATCCTCGGGGCCGCGGAGAAGTTCCGCGAGACATCGAACCTGCCGGACCTCTGCGGGCGGCTCTGCCCCCAGGAGAAGCTGTGCGAGGGCGAATGCGTCGTCGGCTTCGCCATCCGGCCCGACGGCCGCCAGGAGCCTCCCGTCTCCATCGGGAAGCTGGAAGCGTTCGTGGCCGACTACCAGCGCCGCACGACCGGCCTGCCGCTCCCGCCGCTCCCACCGCCGACGGGCAAGCGCGTGGCCGTGATAGGCGCCGGCCCGGCAGGCCTCGCGGTCGCCGAAGAGCTCGCGAAGCGCGGCCACGCCGTGACGGTGTACGACGCCTGGCCGGAACCCGGCGGAGTGCTGCGATACGGTATCCCTAACTTCAAACTGAACAAGGAGATCCTCGAAGCCAAGATCGATTTCCTGCGCCGGCTCGGCATCCTCTTCGTCGGCAACACCTTCCTGGGCCGCGACATGACCATCGACGACCTGTTCGATCGCGGGTTCCACGCGGTGTTTCTCGGCACGGGCGCCTCGGTCGGCTCGCGCCTGGGGATCGAGGGGGAGGAGCTCGACGAGATCTACACCGCGACAGACTTCCTCGTGCGGGGCAACCTCAAGCCGGACGAGCTCCCGGAGTCGATGCGAGAGCCCATCCGCGTGGGGCGCAACGTCGTCGTGATCGGCGGTGGCGACACATCGATGGACTGCGTGCGTACAGCCGTCCGCCTCGGCGCCGAGAAGGTGACCTGCGTCTACCGCCGGACCGAAGAAGAGATGCGCGGCCGCGAAGAGGAGCGCCGCCACGCGAAGGAAGAGGGCGTCGACTTCCTCTTCCTGACAATCCCGCTGCGGTTCATAGGCGAGAACGGCAAAGTCAAGGCCATCGAGTGCCAGCGGATGGAGCTCGGGCCGCCCGACGAGACCGGTCGCCGGACGCCGATTCCCGTGCCGCATTCGAACTTCCTGTTGCCGGCGGACACGGTGGTCGTCGCCATCGGCTACAACGTGGACGAGACCGTGCCCAAGGCCGCGCCCGGCGTCGAAGCCGACCGCTGGAACCGCATCAAGGTGGACCCCGAGACGAAGCGAACCACCCGTCCCGGGGTCTTCGCGGGGGGCGACAACGTCAACGGCGCCGATCTCGTGGTGACGGCGTTGGCCGACGGACGCCGCGCCGCCCTGGCCATCCACGAGTACCTCCTGAGCCTCGACCTGCCGCCCTGGGCGAGACAGCGCTGAGGCGCCGTCGCGAGCCGTCCATCGTGGGGGGAAGCCGATCGCACTACGGCCCCCGCCCGGCCCTTCTGCGGCCGATTCGTTATGTCGCGAAAGATCAGGGAGGCGTCCTTCGGCCCTCAGGGGTTTCGATCGTTTCGGCCAACCTCCCCCTTTGCCCAAAATCTTTACGATTGCGGCTGGACACACCAGAAGGCGATGGGTATGATCGCGGCGCTTTCCCCCCGGGCGAACGACAGACAGGTCGCGCTGACACCACCGAGGTGAGGCATGGATGACCACATCGGCCAATTCCTGAACTTTATGTCCGTCGAGAAGGGCGCTTCCGGCAACACCATCGCCGCCTACCGGAACGACCTTCAGCAGTTCGCGCACTTTCTCCACGACAACGCGTCCCACAACGGCAGAGGGCCCGCGTGGGACAAGATCGACAAGCGGACCCTCACCGACTACCTCCTCTTCCTCAAGCAGCGGCGGTACGCCGAGGCCACGGTCGCCCGCAAGGTCGCTGCGGTGAAGTCGTTCTTCCAGTTCCTCCACGCGGAGGGCGTCATTCGGGCGAACCCCACCGAGGACTTCGCGTCGCCGCGGGTCGGGAAGTCGCTCCCGAAGCCGCTGTCGGTGGTGGAGGTGGACGAGCTACTCGAGCAGCCCCTGAAGCGCAACACCCCCGAGGCCAAGCGCGACCGGGCCATGCTCGAGCTGCTGTACGCCACGGGGCTCCGCGTCTCGGAGCTCGTCGCGCTCGACCTCGACAGCATCGTGGTCGACCAGCGCGGCGCGCGCGTGCGGTGCATCGGCAAGGGCGCCCGGGAGCGAGTGATCCCGATCCACGACCAGGCGCTCGCCGCGCTGACGCAGTACCTCGAGGAGGCGCGGCCCGCCCTCGTGCGGAACCGGAAGGAGCCGGCGCTCTTCGTCAACCGCCGGGGGGAGCGTCTGACCAGGCAGGGCTTCTGGCTCATCCTCAAGCAGTACGCCCGCGAGGCGAACATCCAGCGCCCCGTGACGCCTCATACGTTGCGGCACAGCTTCGCCACTCATATGCTGCGCGGAGGCGCGCCGCTCCGGAACGTCCAAGAGCTGCTGGGGCATGCCAATATCTCGACTACTCAGGTCTACACCCAGCTCACCAACGAACACGTCCGCGAGGTCTACGAGAAGGCGCACCCCAGAGCCCGGTAGCCCGCTTCCACATCCCCCGCCCGGACGCGGCCGTCTCCTCGCCATGGCGGCCGCGCTTTCGTTTCTCGCATGGGCCGTCGTGTCCTGTTCCGGCCACGACGGCGCCCCGAAGCCCGCGCCCGAGTCGCCGACCGCGGCGTCTCGGCCGAGCCCCGACGCTTCGCCGACCGCCGATGCCGGGACGGCGCTACCCGTGCCTCCCGACCGCGACCTGCTCGACCTCGCGCGGCGGCTGGGGCGCCGCTCCGAATCAGAGCCGCCGCCGCGCCCGACGCCGGAGGTGGGATCGCAACGCACGTTCTGGGTGACCGTTCTTCCCCCGGGCGCCGTCGGTGGCGAGGCGCTTCCCTCCATGCGGCAGGTGACCGCCCGCCTCATGGCCGTGTCCGAGCACGCGCTGTTCTACTGGGAGGAAGGCTTCGAGCCCGACGAGACGGCGGCTCAGCGCGCGGCGGACACCTTCGAGACGGTGGTTCGACCCGCCCTCGCGCCCGTGTTCGGCGACCGGCCGGGCGACGTCGACGGCGACGGCCGCATCGTGGTGCTCCACGCCGACCTCGGAGGAGGCGCGGGCGGTTACGTCGCCGACACCGACAGCGTGCCCGGGTGGGCGGTGCAGTATGGCAACGAGGCCGAGATGCTCTATCTCGACGCCTCGTTGGCGCCTGATTCGCCGTCGTACGAGTTCGTCCTCGCGCACGAGTACCAGCACCTGCTCCACCTCGCGCTGGACCCCGGGGAGGAGTCGTGGGTCAACGAGGGGTTGTCCGAGTTCGCCGGAAGGTTGACTGTGCCGCACGAAGGAGCCCAGCGGGCGTTCCTCGAAGACCCCCGCCGGAGTCTCGATTTCTGGGAGGGAGACAGCGCCGACTACGGCAAGGCGGAGTTGTGGTTCACGTACCTGGCGCAGCGATTCGGACAGGAGCTCATCGCCTCCATCGCCCGCGATCCCCGCGACGGCGTCGACGGCGTCCGCGCGGCGCTGCGCGAGGCCGGCGCCGACTTCGAGGAGGTGGTCGCCGACTGGGCGACGGCCAACTACGCCGACCGGGCGTCGGGACCGTACGCCTACCCCGACAGGGACGTGGCGCTCTCCCCCACAGCCTCGCTCCATGTGGGGGAGCGGCTGCAGCGGAACGTGCCCCAGCTCGCTGCCGACTACGTCGCCATCGAAGGGACAGGGCCCGTCCGGCTGACGTTCGAAGGCGCCACGGCCACGCCACTGCTGGATGGCGTCGCGATCGGCGACGGGGTCTGGTGGTCCAACCGGGGTGACGCTATCGATAGCCGCCTAACTCGCGAGGTCGACCTCACCGGCGTCGGCCGCGCGACCCTCACGTTCCGGACGTGGTTCGATATCGAACAGGGCTGGGACTACGGATACGTCGAGGTCTCGGAGGACGGTGGCCGCACCTGGACGATCCTCAGCGGGGAGCGGACGACGACGCTGGACCCCGTCGGCAACGCCTACGGGCCCGGATACACGGGCGCGAGCGGGAACGGCGACGAGCCCGCATGGGTCGACGAGCGCATCGACCTCAGCCCGTTCGCGGGAACGCGCATCCTCTTGCGCTTCGAGTACGTGACCGACGGCGGCGTCTACCGGCGAGGCTGGGTCATCGACGACGTCCGCATCCCCGAAATCGGGCTCCTCGATACGGGGGCGAGCGCCGACGGCTGGGATGCGGAGGGCTTTGTCCTCGCGCGGCGGCCGCTGCCCCAGCGGTTCGCGCTGAGGCTCGTGCAGGGCGACCGCGTGACGCCCATCGAGCTCGACGCCGCGAACCGCGCGACCATCGATGTGGACCCTTCGCAGGGAGAGGCCGTGCTCGTGGTCGTCGCTCTCACAGGCGACAGCCTGGCGCCCGCCGGCTACACCCTGAGCGCCACCGAGGGCTGAAGGCGTTAGCGAGGCAAGAGGTACAGGGCGACGAGCGCGTAGTGGACGGCGCTTCCCGCGACCACGAGCGCGTGGAACACCTCGTGGTACCCGAACACGCGCGGCCACGGATTCGGCCGCTCGATGGCGTAGACGACGCCACCGAGCGAGTAGAGCACGCCTCCCGTCAGGAGCATCGCGATGGGCGCGCCGCTGAGCCGTTCGAGTAACTGCGGCGCAGCGACCACGGCGAGCCAGCCAACGACCAGGTAGAGCGGCACGCTCAGCCACCGTGGAGCCTCGGGCCAGGCGACTTTGAGGAGCATCCCCGCGCCGGCCACGCCCCACACGACGGACAGCATCGTGATGCCCCACGCGTCGCTCAGGACGAGGAGACAGAATGGCGTGTAGGTCCCGGCGATGAGCACGAAGATCATCGCGTGGTCGACGCGTTTCACGATGCGGCGAACCGCGGGCCTCCAGGTGATGCGATGGTAGATGGCGCTGGTCGAGTACAACAGCGCGAGGCTCGACGCGAAGATCGCGGCTCCGACATACGCCCGCGGCGACGCCGCCACTAGGAGTAGCGCCACGGCCCCGGCGCCCGCCAGCGCGGCAGCGACGGCGTGCAGCACGCCCCGCAGCACCGGCCGCTGCGTGGCCTCTTCGAGCGTGTTCCCTGCGCTGACGGCCACCCTTGACGCCATGAGACGGACCCCTCCCTTCGCTGCGCGCGACAGGCGCACTGTACGACGTTTCAGCTTCGGGCGCGAGCGTGGAGACGAAAAGACTGCAGATCGTCGCCGCTCGCGTCGACTATGCACCAGGGAGCATCTCGCGAGGAGGCCGATGGCGAGGAGCGCGACTGCAGGGTCTCGCCAGACGACGAAGAGGATGCGTCCGTCGGGCGCGCGGCCCGATTACACGCGCACGCTCCTGGACGTCGCCCACCGCCTTGCCGCGCTCGACGACGTCGACGCGGTGCTCGAGCTCTTGACCCGCACCGTGGCCGAAACCGTGCGGTGCGACCGCAGCACCACCCTGCTCCTGGAGGACGACGGCGCGCTGCGCCTCGCGGGAGCGCACGGTGTCCCAGAAACCGACCGCGCCGTCTACGGCAGTCCGGAGATGCGCGAAGCCGCCGCGCCGCTGGTCGCGTGGCTGCGCGAGCGGCGCGAACCGTTCGTCTACAACGGGGGTGCCCTCCCACCCGAGCTCGACCCTTACCTCGTGGAACGGTTTCACATCCGGGCCCTGCTCGTGGTCCCCCTGCTGGAAGGGCAGCGGCTGCTCGGCGGGTTCACCGCGAACCGCACCTCACGCCTGCGTCCGTTCACCGCGCAGGACATCGCGTTCGTCCAGGCGCTCGCCGCGCACGCGTCGCTCGCGTTACGTCGCGCCTTCGCGTCTCGCGAACGCGCTCTGGCGATGGCCGAGCTGCGGCGCTCCGAGCAGAAGTACCGCCTCCTGGTCGACCACGCGCACGCCATCATCTTCTCGTTGGGTCTGGACGGACGCTTCGAATACGTGAGCGCGCAGGTGCAGGAGATGCTGGGGTACCGCCCTGAGGAGCTGTGCGGACGGCACTTCGCGACCATCCTGACGCCGTCGAGCGCCCGGCAGGCCTTGCGCCGATTTCGCGAGGGCATCACGAACCGGGTGCCGACGCACCACGCCGTGTACGACGCCGTCCGCAAGGACGGCACGCCCGTCAGGCTGGAGATCCACGTCCGCAACCTGATGGGCCCGGAGGGCGTCGTCGGCCGGCACGGCATCGCGCACGACGTGACCGAGCAGACGAAGCTGCTGCAAGCGGCTGAGGCCGAGCGGCGGCGCACTCGCCGGGCCCTGGCCCGAGAACGCCGAGAGCGCGCCCGCGTTCAGACGCTGCTCGAGGTCGTGATGGCGGCGGCGTCCACGCTCAGCGTGCGGAAGATCCTCATCAAGGTGTGCGACGCCGTCGCGCGCCTCAGCGTGGCGGACCGCTGCAGCATTTTCCTGTACGACGAGCAAAACGGTGTGCTCCAGCCGTACATGTCGCTGGGCATCAACGACCCAGCCCTCTGGGAGAAGTTCCTCGGGGCGGCCGGCACGCCCCTCGAACGAGTGCGCGCCTTCGAGGAGGCGCTCCGCACCAAAGCCCCCTACATCGAGCTCCGCGTGCCCGGCTCGGGCGCCGTGCCCGACTTCTGGGCCGAGACGTTCAGCCTCAAATCGCTCGCCATCTACCCCATGATCGTCCGCGACCGCGTCGTCGGGATGATGGCGGTCGATTCGCCGTTCCGTTACGTCAAGTTCCCCCGGGAGGAGATCGAAACCTTCGCCGTTATCGCACATCAGGCCGCCATCATCATCGACAACGCCCGCCTGTTCGAGCGCGTCGAGCAGGAGGCGCGCACGGACTTCCTGACGGGTTTCCCGAACCACCGCCACCTGCAGGACCTCTTCGAAGCCGCCCTCCAGCGGGCCGCGGCCGAAGGCCAGCCGCTCGGCATCGCCATGGTGGACATGGACAACTTCAAGCTCTTGAACGACGTCCACGGCCACCAGGTCGGCGACGAGGTGCTGAAGCGGACGGCCGCTGTCATGCGCCGGTCCGTGCGTCCGGAGGACGTCGTGGGCCGCTACGGCGGCGATGAGTTCTTGTTCCTCTTCCCCGGGGCGAACAAGAGCGAGGCCGAGCGCATCATGGAGCGGGTCGACGCCGCGGTGCGCGCCGAGGAGGTCCACGTGCCCGGCATCGACCATCCCATCCCGCTGCGCATCAGTTGGGGCGTGGCCGCCTACCCCGAAGACGGCTCTTCGCGGCGCGGCCTCATCGCGCTGGCGGACGCCGCCCTCATGGAGCGCCGGTTCCACCGGCGTGCCGCGAACCAGAGCGCGCCCGCCACCCTGACGACGCGCGATTTCATGGAGATGCACCCCGAAACCGTGCTCCTGGCCGAGGGCCTGCTGCAGGTGGTCGACCGTAAGGACCCGAACACCTTCGACCAGTCCAAGCAGCACGCCTCGCTGGCGCTCGTGCTCGCAGACGAACTCAACCTTCCGGAACGGGAGCGCTACGCCCTGTGGGTGGGCGGTCTGCTCCACGACATCGGCAAGATCGGCGTCCCGGCCGAGATCCTCCGCAAGCCGGGGCCGCTGACCCCGGCCGAGTGGGAGATCATGCGCCAGCACGTCACCATCAGCGAGAACATCGTCCGCGGCCTCTTCGACCTCGAGGAGGCGGCGCTCGCCGTGGCGACCCACCACGAACGGTACGACGGATACGGGTACCCGCGCGGACTGCGCGGCCAGGACATCCCGCGACTCGGGCGCCTGCTCGCCGTCGTCGACGCCTACCTCGCGATGGTGCACGACCGGCCCTACCGCAAAGGCCTCAGCGAAGACGCCGCCATCGCGGAGCTTCGAGCCAACGCCGGAACGCAGTTCGACCCCGAGGTGGTCGAGGCCTTTCTCCGTGCCCTCGGCCGGCGCGTCGAGCGCGCCGCGTGAATCAGCCTGCGCCCGCACCCGAAGGGCTGCAGCCCCCTCACGCCTCGCCGTCCTCCGGCCGATCATGATCAGAGGAGCGGCCGATGAACCTGCGTCCCCGGAAGCGGCAGCGCCTGCTGGTGGACGGCCCCACCTTCGTGCAGCGCGTCGAGGACGAGATCGAGCGGTCGGACCGCTACGGCCATCCGTTCACGATGCTGCTGCTCGAGGCGCCCGCGGGCCTCGCGGTCGGCCGTCTGGAAACGCTGCGCCGCGTGGCCGCGGCCGCCCGGTCGCTGGTGCGCGGCTGCGACCTCGTGGCCGTCTTCGAACGACCGGGGATGTTCGCCGTGCTCCTTCCGGAGACCACGGTCTCAGGCGCGGCCCGCGTCCTCCAACGCTTCCAGACGCAAATCGACGACGCCAGCGGGACCTGGAACGTGCGGCTGGCCATGTACCCGTACGACCGCGCCGCTATCGAGGCGTTCCTCCGCAAAGCGGCCTAGGCCACGCGTGGTTCCGAGCCGGCGATGGATCTCGCCACGAGGAGAGGGCGGGCGTCCTCAGATGCGCGGACAATCGATGAGAGAGTGGCGCGCTCGGCGGGACTTGAACCCACGACCTCAGCCTCCGCAGGGCTGCGCTCTATCCGACTGAGCTACGAGCGCGCGTCAGATGCGCCCCGCTGACGGGGCGCGAGAGGAATCGCGATGGTGCCGAAGGTGGGATTTGAACCCACACGCCCTTGCGGACACTACGCCCTGAACGTAGCGCGTCTGCCATTCCGCCACTTCGGCACGAAGCCCCGACGGATCGGGGCGGGCGTCGCGCAGTGTCGATGGTGGGCGGTACTGGACTTGAACCAGTGACCTCTTCCGTGTGAAGGAAGCGCTCTCCCGGCTGAGCTAACCGCCCGTCTCCGTCCTTCGGCGGGCGCCGCCCACCTCAGGCGCGGGCAGGGAACGCATCCGCTTCCCTTCGACGGCCACAGTATAGCAACGGCCTTCCGACCCCGCCAAGCGAATCCGAACCGCCGTTGACCGGCGCGAGCTTTCGCCGTACCGTGAGTCCGCGCAACGCACGCGCCCCATGACACGCGACACCACAGTCATCCGCTTTCGGCGTCGCCCTCTCTGGCGGCGGCTCTACGACCGCTGGGGGATCGCGCCCGTCTACGTGGGCACAGTCATCGCGCTGGCCCTCCTGCATGCGCTCCTGCGCCTGCTCTAGCCGCAGTCTATACTGCGCGCGTGAGCCCCGACGCCGTCCCGACCGCCCTTCGCGTCGTCGCCCGCAACCTCGCCGCCGAGGAAGCGTTCTCTATCCATGACGACGCGAAGGCCCGCGCCGCCGGGTACGCCGGCGGCCTGGTCACCGGAGTCACCATTCTGGGCTACGTCACCCGGGCGCTGGAGGAGCGCTTCGGACGCGCGTGGCTGGCGCGCGGCCGGGTGTCCATCCGCTTCCGCCGGCCCGTGTACGACGGCCAGCCGCTCGACATCCGCCTTCCAGAGCGGAACGGCGCCCTCGCCATCGAGGTCTACGGGCCCGACGGCGAGCGCGCCGCCGAAGGTGCGGCTTCGCTGGCTCCGCCGACGACGCCGGAGGCGCGGCCCTGGCGCCGCATCATCCCGACGCCTCCCCCGGAGCGCGCCGGCGACCGCCTCCTCACGTACGAGGACCTGACGCCGGGGCTCGACCTGGTGCCGCTGCCCGTGCGGCTGGCGACGGACCTGGTGCGCCGCTGGACAGAGGAGATCGGCGACGAACAGCCCTGGTACAGCGAGACGCCGCCCCCGGTTCACCCGGCGCAGTTCGCCCGCATCCCCATCGAGCTGCTCCATCGGGCCATGGGCCGGCGGCCCACCATCCACGTCGCCTCCGAAATCGAGTACCTGGCGGAGGCGCGCGCCGACCAGGAGTTCCTCACCTACGCCTACGTGCTCGAGACGTACGAACGCAAGGGGCAGGGCTACCTGGTGATCGACGCCCTCACGGTGGACGAACGCGGTCGCGAGGTGGCCCGGCAGCGTTATACCAGCATCCAGCGGGTGCGGGGCCTCGAAGGAGGTCAGTGAACCTCGTCGATGGTCCGCTCCATCATCCGGAGCGCCCGCTCGCGGAGCAGACGGTGCTCCGGCCGTTCCAGCCAGGGGTCGGCCTCGAGAAGCCGCATCGCCTCCTCGCGAGCCAGCTCGATGGCCCGCACGTCCAGGAGGTCGGCCATGCGCAGGTCGGGCATGCCTGCCTGTCGGGTCCCGAAGAACTCGCCCGGGCCGCGCAGCCGCAAGTCGGCCTCCGCCAGCTCGAACCCGTTGGTGGTCGACGCCATGATGCGCAGACGCTCCTGCGCTTCCTCGGACGGGTCGTCCGCCAGAAGGATGCAGTACGACGCCTCCGACCCGCGGCCCACGCGGCCGCGGAACTGGTGGAGCTGCGCCAGCCCGAAGCGGTCCGCCCCCTCGACGAGCATCACGGTGGCGTTCGGCACGTCGACCCCGACCTCCACCACGGCCGTCGAGACGAGAATGTCGACCTCGCGGTCGCGGAAGCGGCGCATCGCTTCGTCCTTCTCCCGCGCGCTCATGCGGCCGTGGAGCAGCGCCAGCCGCAGGTCCGGGAACACCTCCCGACGCAGGCGCTCGAACTCCGCCGTCGCCGCCCGCGCCTGGAGCGCCTCCGATTCCTCCACCAGCGGACAGATGATGAACGCTTGCCGTCCCTTCGCGACCTCCCGCCGGACGAAGTCGTAGGCTTCGTGGCGCCGTTCGGGTGGCTTCCATTCGGTGCGCACGGGCTGGCGGCCCGGCGGCATCTCATCGATGACGGAGACATCGAGGTCGCCGTACAGCGTGAGCGCCAGCGTGCGCGGAATGGGCGTCGCCGTCATCACCAGCATGTGGGCGGCTCGGCCGCCCCGGTCCCTGAGCGCCGCCCGCTGCATCACCCCGAACCGGTGCTGCTCGTCCACGATCGCGAGGCCCAGCTTCGGCAGCGTCACCCCTTCCTGAATGAGGGCGTGCGTCCCGACGACGATATCGGCCTGTCCCGACGCCGCGGCCTCGTGCACGCGCTTCCGCTCGGACGCGGTCAGCGATCCCGCGAGATAGGCGATGACGACGGGCCGCGGCAGATACGCCGGCGACGCCGTGAAGAGCGGCCCTTCGCCCCCGTCGGCGTGCAGCACCGAACGGAGCGTCCGGAGATGCTGCGCGGCGAGGATCTCCGTCGGCGCCATCATCGCCCCCTGGTATCCGTTGGCGACTGCCGCCATGAGCGCGGCCGTCGCCACCACCGTTTTCCCCGAGCCCACGTCGCCCTCCAGGAGGCGGCTCATGGGGCGCTCGGCGTCCATGTCCCGCAAGATCGCGTCCAGACAGCGCCGCTGCGCCTGCGTGAGGGCGTACGGAAGCGACGCCAGAAAGCCGTCGAGCACGGCCTCGGGCATCGGCAGGCGCGGCGCCGGCGCCGACTCCTGGAACGCCTTCCGGCGCATGAGCACCGCGAGCTGAATCGAGAGCAGCTCCTCGAACGCCAGGCACCGTCGCGCGATCGCCAGCGCCTCGGCGGACTCAGGGAAATGCGCCTGCCGGATGGCCTCCGACGCCTCCGGAAAGCCGTAGCGCTCGAGGATGTCCTCAGGCAGCGTCTCGGGGACGAACCGCGCGAAGCGCTCGACCGCTTCCCGCACGACGCGGCGCACCGTCCTGCCGGAGAGCCCTTCGGTCAGGGAATAGACCGGCGCCAGCCGGCCGACGTGCGTCAGGTCGTCCGACCAGAGCTCCCACTCGGGGTTCTCGAACGTCGGGCGACCCTGGTACAGCGAGACCTTCCCCGCGAGCACGACCTCGGTGTTGGGCTTGAGCTGGCGCGCGACGTAGGGCTGGTTGAACCAGACGACGCGCATCATCCCGGAGTCGTCGCCCACGGTAGCGTCGGTTCCCTTGCGCCCACGGCCGATGACTCGCTCCGTGGCGCTCCATACGCGCACCTTCACGACCTGCTCCTGCCCGACGCGGAGATCGCGAATCTTGACGATGTTGGCGTAATCGTTGTACCGGCGCGGGAAGAACGTGAGCAGATCGCCGACGGTTCGCACGCCGAGCCGTTCGAAGCGAGCCTCCAGCGCCGCGCTCACGCCCCGCACTGCGCGAACGGGCAGGTCGAGGGGATGTCCGCCGGCTTCCGACGGCGGACCGGCTTCGGCGCGAACGGTCCGCCGGGCGTTGTCGCGTCCATCGTCGGGCGCATCGAGCGCCTGCAGTACCTCTCGCACCCAGCGCTCGCGGGCGCGAGGGTCCAGGCTGCGATACCCCCGCGTCAGCCGCAGCCGCGAGCGGACCGCGGGCCGGAGCGCCCCTCCTCGCAGCACAGCCGCGAGGAAGCGGTCGAGTCCGCCGACGACGGCGCTGTCGGCGTAGCCCTTCGCGCGCTCGAGCTCGAGGACCTTGCGCAGCTCGCGCTCTCCGGGAGCGGAGGACACCCTTCGTGGCTCGCGCGCGGGGAACGCCATCGTCACTCCATCGACAGGATGTACGGATGGTGCGGCTGGTCGCCGCGCACGACTTCGACTTCGAGCTGCGGATAGCGCTCACCCAGCCGTTCCGCCAGCGAGCGCGCCTCCTCGTCCGAGACGCCCTCTCCGGCGAACAGCGTCAGCAGCGTCGCGTCCTGCGTCGACATCTCGCGCACCGCCTGGCAGACGGCGTCTTCGACCGAGTCCGCGACCACGGTGAGCTCTCCCTGCACGAGAGCGATGGGCTGCCCGGCCCGAATCCGCCGTCCGCCGTGCGACGTCTCGCGCGCGGCCAGCGTCACTTCCGCCCAGCGCACCGACGCCGCCGCTTCGGCCATCCGGCGCGCGTTCGTCTCGTCGTCAGCGTCGGGATCCAGCGCCATGGCAGCGGCGATGCCCTCCGGCACCGATCGCGTGGGGATGACATAGACCTGCTTCGACGACTGCGCCGCCGCCTGACGGGCGACCAGCTCGACGTTCTTGTTGTCGGGCAGCACGAACACTCGGTCCTCAGGACAGCTCTCGATGGCCTCCAGCACTTCGCGCGTACTGGGGTTCATCGTCGGGCCGCCCGGAACGACGCGGCGCACCCCGACGCTGCGCAGGGCTTCCTCGAGGCCAGCCCCCCGGGCGACGGCGACGATGGCGACGCCCGTCTCCGCCGTCCCGGCCCGCTCCCCTTCGACGAAGCGGTGGAGCTGGGCGTCCATGTCGTCGACCTTGACGTTGGTGACGTCGCCCAGGGCGCGCCCGAAGGCGAGCGCGCGTTCGGGCTCCCTCGCGTGGACGTGCACCCGGAGCAAATCGTGATTTCCGACCACCAGCACCGACTCGCCGACCGCGCTCAGCTCGCGTTCGAGCCGCGCGCGATCGAGCCCCTGGCCGCGGACGAGGAATTCGACGCAGTAGCCCACGGGGTGTCCATCGTGCTGGCGGGCGAGGAGCGCCGCCGCCGCGACGTGGCTGGCGTCGACCTCCGGTGCCGCGGGCTCCTCGGGTGGCGGCTCGCCTCGGAGGGCGCGCAACGCGCCGTCGAGGAGCACAGAGAGGCCCTTACCGCCAGCGTCGACGACGCCCGCTTCCTTCAGCACCGGGAGAAGCTCCGGCGTGCGTTCCACCGCCTCGCCCGCGGCGCGCGCGGTCGCCTCCAGGGCGGCTTCCGGGTCGTCCGCGGCGTGCCGCCTGGCTGCGCCGGCCGCCTCGCGGACCACGGTCAACATCGTGCCCTCCCGGGGCGCGCTGACCGCTTCGTACGCGTACTGCGCGCCGAGCTCGAGGGCCGCGGCGAGCGTCTCCGCATCGAGCGTGTCGCGACTCGAGGCGGCGCGGGCGAACCCGCGAAGGATCTGCGACAGGATGACGCCGGAGTTGCCTCGCGCGCCCATGAGGGCGCCTCTAGCGAGCGCCTCCAGCGTCTCCCCGACAGCGTCCGAGGGCGCCTGCTCGGCCTCCGCGAGGGCGGCCCGCATCGTCAGATACAGGTTCGTGCCGGTGTCGCCGTCGGGGACGGGGAAGACGTTGATGGCGTTGAGGGCGTCGATGTGCCGCTGGAGGAAGGCGGTCGCGCCCCGGAGGATGTTCAGCAGTTGGCGGGCGGTGAGGGCGTTCAGCGTTGGCGTCCTGTCCGCGCGCTGCGGGCCGGGCGAGACGGGCCTGGCGCTGGTGTCGTCCGTGATCGTTGCCTCAGGATGCCGCACCTGCTAGCATGCGGTGTCCAGATTCTAGCAGCCCCCCGTTCGGGGGGCCAGCCATCAGAAGGACGAGGAGGCGTCGGCGACGATGCCCGCAGTGTGCGATCTCTGCGTCAAGGGCACGGCCTTCGGTCGCAACATCCGGCACCGGCACTCCGGGCGCTGGCAGCGCAAGGCGCCGCGGACCAGCCGCGTCTTCCGGCCCAACCTGCATCACCAGACGGTGTACGTCGGCGGCCAGCCCGTCCGGCTGCGCGTCTGCACCCGGTGCCTCCGCACGCTCACCAAGGTCGCCGTCTGACCGCGGCGCCGCGCCGACATTCCGAACCACCATGGCTGTCCCACGCTCCGAATCCTTTACAGGGCTTCAGCGCAGCGCGTATACTGCGAATGCGGTAATGTCGCGGCGACTGAGGCTCCCGGAGCGCGGACCTCAGTCTCTTTTTTCAGCCGGAGGGCGAGATGCCTGACAGATCCGTTCCACTGACGAAGGAAGGGCTGGCCAAACTCCAGGAGGAGCTCGACTACCTCCGCAACGTGCGCCGTCCCCAGGTGGCCGAGCGCATCCATCAGTCCAAGGAGCTGGCCAGCACGCAGAACAACGCCGAGTACGACGACGCCAAGAACGAGCAGGCCTTCGTCGAAGGACGCATCCTGACCCTCGAGCGGCTCATCCAGAACGCCGTCCTCATCGACGAGGAGGAGGCTCACCACGCCTCGCGCGTCCAGCTCGGCTCCGACGTGGTCGTTCTCGACGAGAACGGCGAGAAGCGCACGTTCACCATCGTCGGCTTCACCGAGGCCGATCCGAAGGTCGGCAAGATCAGCAACGAGTCCCCCGTGGGACGGGCCCTGCTGGGCCACCGCAAGGGCGACGTGGTCGAGGTAGTGGTGCCCGCTGGCGTGAAGAAGCTCACCATTCTCGAGATCAAGTAGCCGGCGAACGCATCCGACGTTGGGCGAGGCGGGCCGGCGGCCCGCCTCGCCGCGTTTCGGCCTGTCGCGCCAGCGCCGCGCGACGTAGAATCACCGTCGTATGCCGACCATCGAAGAACTGCGCGAAGAACGCCTGGGCAAGCTGCGGCGCCTCCGAGAACGGGGCATCGACCCGTATCCCGCGCACTTCCACCGCACGCACGACAACGCCTCCGCGGCCGCGCTCTTCCTGGCCCACGAAGCGAGCGCCGGCACGGGGACGCAGGGTCCTGTCGTCACCGTCGCCGGGCGCGTCACCGCCCTCCGCGACATGGGCCGGGCGGCGTTCCTCGACCTTCGCGACGCCTCCGGGCGCATCCAGGCGCACCTCCGCCGTGACGTCCTCGGCGACGCCTTCGGGCTGCTCGCCGACCTTGACCTCGGGGACTTCCTCGGCGTGACCGGCCCGCTGTTCCGCACCCGAGCCGGCGAGATCACGGTCGAGGCGCGCGAGCTCACTTTTCTGGCGAAGGCGCTCCAGCCGCCGCCAGAGAAATGGCACGGACTTCAGGACGTCGAGCTGCGGTACCGCCGGCGATACCTCGACCTGATGGCGAACGAAGAGGTGCGCGACCTCTTCCGGACGCGCAGCGCCATCGTCCGGGCCATCCGGCGCTTCATGGACGACCGGGGCTTCATGGAGGTGGAGACGCCCGTCCTGCAGGCGGAGGCAGGCGGCGCCGCCGCCACACCGTTCGTCACCCATCACCGTGCCCTCGACCGCGACTTCTACCTCCGTATCTCGCTCGAGTTGCACCTGAAGCGGCTGCTCATCGGAGGCTACGACCGCGTCTACGAGATCGGCCGCATCTTCCGGAACGAGGGGGTCTCGTGGAAGTACAACCCCGAGTTCACGATGATGGAGAGCTACGAGGCCTACGCCGACTACCACGACGTCGCCCGTATGGTCGAGGACCTCGTCTCGACGGTGGCGCAGGAGGTGCTGGGGACCACGAAGGTCACGTACGGCGATTCCGTGATCGACCTGCGCCCCCCGTGGCGGCGCCTCACGATGCGAGAGGCCTTCATCGAATACGCAGGGTTCGATCTCGAGACCTACCGCGACGACCGCGAGGGCCTGCTCGAACGCGCCCGGGCCATGCACATCGAGGTCGACCCCGGCTGGAGCTGGGGCAAACTGGTCGACGAGATCTTCTCCAACGCCGTCGAGCCGCACTTAGTCCAGCCCACGTTCCTGCTCGACTACCCCCGCGAGCTGTCGCCTTTGGCGAAGGCCAAGGCCGACGCGCCTCATCTGGTGGAGCGCTTCGAGGCGTTTTGCCGTGGCATGGAGATCGCCAACGCCTACTCGGAGCTGAACGACCCCATCGACCAGCGGGAGCGCTTCCTGGTGCAGGCGCGGCTCAAGGCCGCGGGCCTCGAAGAAGTCGAGACTCTCGACGAAGACTTCCTCCTCGCCCTCGAGCACGGGATGCCCCCGGCAGGCGGCCTCGGGCTCGGCATCGACCGCCTCGTCATGCTGCTCACCGGTCAGCGCTCGATTCGCGAGGTGATCCTGTTCCCCCACATGCGGCAGCCGGAGTAGCGCCGGGCGCTCCCCGTCGCCCCCTGTGGACGCGGTACGCTGTACGCGATGCCCGTGTTCACGTCGTTCGAGGAAGCCTGGCGCTGGTTCGACGACGGCGGCGACATCGTCGTCGCCGACGATGCGTGGGCTGACGCCTGGGCGCATGGCCGCGCGCAGTATCTCACGTTCGTGGCCCGCGTCGATGACGCGCGGGCGGTGGCGGCGGCGGAACGCGCACAGGAGCGGCTCGCCAGCGTGGCGGGCGTCGCGCCGTTCAGCCGCGAGTACCTCCATGTCACGCTCGCCGAGGTCGGGTTTCAGGTGGTGAAACCGTTGCGGCCGGACGAACTTACCCGCGAGCGAGCTGTCGAGCTGGGCGCGCTGGCGGCGCCTCTGTTCCAGCGGACGCCGCCCGTCACGTTCGCACTCGGGCCCGCCAACGTCCTCAACGAGGCCATCGTCCTGGAGTTGCGGGACGACGGCGCCTGGGCGGCCCTGCGCGGCGCCATCACCGAGACGCTCGGCCTGCAGGCGCCGCCGGCGCTGCCGCATCTCACCGTTGCACGCTGCGTGGAGCCGCCCGACATCGACGCCCTGCGCTCCGCGCTGCGAGCGCTCCGTGCGAAGCCCGACGAGGTTCGCTTCACGGTCCGGCGCATCGAGTTCGTGCGGGCATGGCTGGTGGGCGATTTCCCCCGCGACGAGCCGGAGCTCGAGACGCTGCGGCGCTACGGCCTGCGGGGCTAGCCCCGGAGGGGGCTTGACAAGCGTCGTACGTTTGTTCTACTGTTGGGCCCGACGGCAGGACAGTATGATGACACCGCGAGCGCCGAGCGGCGCGAGGGGTGTCCGCAGTCGAGCAGGGAGGCCCCCTCATGGCCAGCGCCAGCGCCACCGCCAGCCTCAACGGAACGGGACAGGTGGACGACAAGACCAAAGCCCTCGAGATCGCCCTGGGGCAGATCGAGAAGCAGTTCGGACGGGGCGCCATCATGCGCCTCGGCGAGGCCTCGCAGGCCATGCAGGTCGAGGCCATCCCCACCGGCTCGCTCGCCCTCGACCTCGCCCTGGGAATCGGCGGCGTGCCCCGCGGCCGCGTCATCGAGATCTTCGGCCCCGAATCGGCCGGCAAGTCGACCCTGGCCCAGCACATCATCGCCGAGGCCCAGAAGCTCGGCGGCATGGCCGCCTACATTGACGTCGAGCACAGCCTCGACCCGCAGTACGCCGCCGCCCTCGGGGTCAAGATCGACGACCTCCTGGTGTCGCAGCCGGACACGGGCGAGCAGGCCCTCGAGATCGCGGAGGCCCTCGTGCGTAGCAACGCGGTCGACGTCGTCGTCATCGACAGCGTCGCCGCGCTGGTGCCCCGCGCCGAAATCGAAGGCGAGATGGGCGACTCGCTCCCCGGACTGCAGGCGCGCCTCATGTCGCAGGCGCTGCGCAAGCTCACGCACGCCATCTCGAAATCCCGCACGGCGGTCATCTTCATCAACCAGCTCCGCGAGAAGGTGGGCGTGGTGTTCGGGAACCCGGAGACGACCCCGGGCGGCCGCGCCCTGAAGTTCTACGCCTCGGTCCGCATCGACATCCGGCGCGTCGAGAGCATCAAACAGGGCGCGCAGATCATCGGCAGCCGCGTGCGCACGAAGGTGGTGAAGAACAAGGTCGCGCCGCCCTTCCGGACGGCCGAGTTCGACATCATGTTCACGCCGGGCAAGGCCGGCATCAGCCGCGAAGGCGACATCATCGACCTCGGCGTGGAATACGGCGTCGTGCGGAAGCTGGGCGCGTTCTTCACCTACGGCGAGCAGCGTCTGGGGCAGGGTCGCGAGAACGCGAAGGAGTTCCTCGCGCAGCACCCGGAGGTGGCGGCCGAGATCGAGCGTGAGATCCGGGCCCGCGCGGCAGGTCAACGCATGCCCGTCTCCGCCGCCGCGGCCGATGACGACGAGCCGCCCTTCGACGAGTAGCGGCGTTCGAGGGCCAGGGACGTGATCGTCACGCTCCTCGAGCGGCAGAAGGGGCGCCGGCGAGTGAATGTGCACCTCGACGGCGCCTTCGCCTTCTCCGTCGCCAGCGAGGTCGCGGCCCAGCGCGGCCTGCGTGAGGGTCAGCGTCTCGCGGATGCCGACGTGGAGGCGCTTCGGGACGCCGACATGCGCCAGCGGTGCATGGAGAGCGCGCTGCGTCTGGTGGCGCGCCGGCCACGAAGCGAGCGCGAGCTTCGCGACGCCCTTCGCCGGCGCCGCTTCGACCGCGCCCACATCGACGCGGCCGTCTCCCGCCTGCGGGCCATGGGCTACCTCGACGACGCTGCGTTCGCCCGCTTCTGGGTCGAGACGCGCGACGCGTCCAGCCCGCGGTCGCGGCGCCTCTTGAACGCCGAGCTGCGCAGCCGTGGGGTCGAGGCGCGGACCGCCGCCGAAGCGACGGCCGGCATCGAGGACGAAGACGCCGCCGTTCGCGCCGCCTCCCGCCGCCTCCGCGCCTTCGCCGGGCTCGACGAGGAGACGTTCCGCCGACGGCTCGGCGGCTTCCTCCTTCGCAGGGGGTTCAGCTACACCGTCGCCGAGCGAGTCGTCTCCCGCTGCTGGCGGGAGATCGCGGAAACGGGGACCGATGCCGCTGAGGCCCGCTGAGCGGTCATCCCATCGCGATGGCGGCGCGGACCGACTCGATGTGCCGGTTGATGATGGTTTGCGGGCCCTCTTCCGTCATCGCCGTGTGCGGCGCGACCTTCCAGAAGAGCGGCTGGAAGCGCTCCCAGTTCTCGAGAATCTCGCGGCCGCGGCGGCTGCCCGTGAGCTGGACGTGCCGCTTGATGAGGCCCGTGAGCATCTCGATGTCCTGCTCTCCTGTCACCCGCTTGATGGCCACGAGCTCGGGATTGAGCTTCGACGGGAAGTCGCCCTTCTCGTCCAGGACATAGGCGATGCCGTTGGACATCCCGGCGCCGAAGTTGCGCCCGGTCTCACCGAGGATCACGACGACGCCCTCGGTCATGTACTCGCACCCGTGGTCGCCGACGCCTTCGACGACCGCCTTCGCGCCGGAGTTGCGGACCGCGAAGCGCTCGCCGGCGCGGCCCGCGGCGAACAGCATGCCGCCGGTGGCCCCGTACAGGCACGTGTTCCCCATGATGACGTTCTCGTGGCTTTCGAACGGTGAACCCTCCGGCGGCAGGAGCGCGATCTCGCCTCCGCCCATCCCCTTGCCGACGTAGTCGTTGGCCTCGCCCCGGAGGATGATGCGAATCCCCCGGTGGAGGAAGGCGCCCAGACTCTGGCCAGCGCTCCCCTCGAGGTTGATCTCGATGGTGCCCTCGGGCAGCCCTTCCTCGTGGTAGCGGTAGGCGATCTCCCCCGCCAGCTTCGTCCCGACCGTGCGATCCGTGTTCCGCACCTTGTAGCACAGCCGCACGCTGCCCCGGCCCTCGAGCGCCTCCTTCGCGTCCTCGAGAATCTGGTCATCGAGCGTCCGCTCCACGCGATCGTTGCGCTCCTGCAGCGCACGAATCGGCTTGCCGTCAGGTACCATCGTGATGATGGGCGACAGGTCGAGCATTTGGGCGCGTGGCCGCTCCGGCCGCTCGACCTGGCGGAGGAGATCCATCCGGCCGATGATCTCGTCGAGCCGCCGATAGCCCAGGCTCGCCAACAGCTCGCGAACCTCCTGCGCCACATGGGAGAAGAAGGTCACGACATTGTCGGGCGTCCCCGGGAACTTCGCCCGCAGGTCTTCGCGCTGTGACGCGATCCCCACGGGACAGGTGTTGAGGTGGCACTGTCGCGCCATCTGGCACCCGATGGCGATGAGCGCGATGGTCCCGAAGCCGTACTCGTCGGCCCCGAGCATCGCCGCCACCACCACGTCGCGCCCGGTGTGGAACCCGCCATCGACCCGCACGGTCACGCGGCTACGCAGGTCGTTGAGCACCAGGACCTGCTGCGTCTCCGCGAGACCCATCTCCCACGGCAGACCTGCGTACTTGATGGACGACAGCGGCGAGGCGCCGGTTCCTCCCTCGTGGCCCGAAATCTGGATGACGTCGGCGTAGCCCTTCGCCACGCCTGCGGCGATGGTCCCGACGCCCTCCTCGGCCACCAGCTTCACGCAGATTCTGGCCCGCGGGTTGACCTGCTTGAGGTCGTAGATGAGCTGCGCCAGGTCTTCGATGCTGTAGATGTCGTGGTGC